>NZ_JBSGXZ010000018.1:0-140279 GCF_053610285.1 Lentzea sp. NPDC054927 | reverse complement strand
GGGAAACACCCGGTCCCATTCCGAACCCGGTAGTTAAGCCCTTCTGCGCCGATGGTACTGCACTGGTTACGGTGTGGGAGAGTAGGTCGCCGCCGAACTTAATTTGCCCTGCGGGTTGAGCGCCACAAGCGCTCCCCGCAGGGCTTTTTTACGTTCGACCTCGGACAGTCCTGAAGGTTCGCCTCTAGAACAGCTGGTCGGCAAGCCCCGCAACCGCTTGCGCATCGCAGTCGCGCAGCAACGCCCGCAGGTTCGCGACCGCCTTCCGGTCCGAGTATGCGAACCCGAGCTTCGCAATCGTCGCGCCCCACTGAACGTCATCGCCGACCGCGTCGGCCAGCTCCTGCCACCCGCCGCGCAGCCGGTGGAGATAGGCAGGCCATCTGACAGAGATCTCGGCGACGGCGACCAGCTGGCATGCCTGTTCGACGTCGGACGAGCCAAGCACCCGGAGGTAGAACTGCCATACGTTCAGCAGTCGCTTCTCCTCCCGCACCGACTGCTCTGGCTGGGATCTGAGCCGGCGCCGGAGGTGCTCGCGCACCTCGGCGTGCCGTTCGACGGAGACGATGATCTCTTCGATCTCGGCCGCATCCGGTTGCCGCTTGACAGCGGCCGCAAGCCAAAGGACATCGGCGAGCTCAGTGGTGGTCAGGTCGTCAATCGCCAGCTTCTTCACCACAGCGGACATGCCGTCCTGGTGCACAGGCCCGAGTTGGGAGAGCAGCAGTCGGTCGACATCGTCCGAACTGGTAGGCGGCAGCCGCACCGGGAGTTGGACGAGCTTGCGCAGGAACGTCCATCCCGGACTTGGATCGTCGGGATGTGCTACCACCTTTGCGTCCGCAAGTTCTTTGTAGGCGTGGTCGACGTGCGATGCCACGACAGATGAGTCGAGGCCCAGCACGAACCTCGAGTCCGGAAAGTCGTCCGCCAGGAACACGTTGATCGCCTCGAACACCTGAGCCGTCGTGCGCGGCGTGCACCGGTCGAGGTCGTCGATCAGCAGCACGAGCTGGTATCCCTTGTCCGCCAGGTCTTCCAGCAAGACCTTGACGTCATGCTGCACGAGGTACAGATAGCCGGACTTGGCGTGGTAGTAGGGATCACGGATCAACGGGTCGGTGCTGGAGCCGGAGAACGCGTTGCTGGCGACGGGGCCCGCGAACAGCTCTCCCGGCAGGAACGCCGACGCTCGCCCGAAGAAGTACCGCCGTGCGGTGTGCAGCAGACCCAGCCCCGCCAAGCTTGCCGTCACCCACCACCCCCATGTGATGTTCAGCTTTGTCAGCGCACCCAGAGCCGATAGCCCGAAGCCGAAGCCCGCGAATGACAACAGCGGTGAGTAGATCCGCTTCCACAGCTGGCGTTGCAGATGCCTGCGGTCAACGCGTGCGGCGTTCTTCGCGAACCAATAGCGCTCCTTGGAGTTCTGGTCGGGCATGATCGCCGGCTCGGCGGCCTCGGCCACAGCGGTCGCGAGTCCTGCCCACACCTGTTCGCTCGACTGATGTCGCCACGGGTTGAACATGGCGACCAACGGCTTGTCAGGCCTCTTCCAGGAGGACTCCTCGCGCAGGGGAGGCTGGAACAACATCCGGTCTGCGGCCAGCACGGTCAGTCGCCGTCCGATCGGAAGCTCATCAGGCGTCACCGCCAGTTCTTCCCGCACGAAGTCGAGCAGCGTGCTCTTGCCCGATCCCCAGGCACCCTCGATCGTGATCACGGTCGGGCTGTCGTCTTCGCCGGGCTTGAGCAGTTGGACGAGCGCCTGCACCAACGAGCCGCGGTTGAGCAGATCATGGGCAGCTACTCGGTCGCTGAACCCGCGCGTGGCAACGGGCCCGATGCGCAGGACGGCGGGCAGGTGCGGGTTCCAGATGCGCAGCTTGCCCGTCTTGTCGCCGGACGCGATGCGGGGACGTCCATCCGGTCCCGGAAAAGTGATCAGCGCCGAGACCGGTGACGGCTGACTCCGGCGAATCAACTCGCCCGTGTGCGGGTTCCAGATGCGGAGGGAACCGCCCTCGCTCCCCGACATCAACAGCGGTTCAGTCCCGCTCAGGTACAGCCCCAACGTCGTGATACGACTGCTGTGCCCTGCCAGTCGTCGGGCGGTGGCTCTCGAGGCGGACGTCACCACGATGTCCGTGTTCTCAGCCTGGACCAGGAGATCGGACATGGTCAGCGACTGCTGTGTGCTTTGAGGCTTCCCTTCGAAGTAGAGGCCATTTGTGTAGTCCTCGAAATGCGCGCCTGTGTTCGCCACGATGATCACCGGTGACCGCTGCTCGAAGTACACGATGAGCAGCGGGTTCGCTGGAGTGTCGTCGTTGACGGCGAGCCCGGTGATGCGGCTGCTCAGCTCGATGGTGCGTTCGAGCTCCACGCCTGGCACGTCGGCTGAGGTCACGCCTGGGAGGTCGGGAAAGGGGCGAGTTTCGTTTCCGGCAGGTTTCTGTCCGGTCGGACTAGTGCGAAATCGGCCTGAACAGGGTGAAGATGTGGACCATGGAACGCCGAGCCCGCACCTCAGGACTGCGCCGCAGCCGCACGGTCACCACGCCGAGGCTCGGTGAGCTGTTCAACGGCTATCTCAATCCCGAGCGCCCGCATGCCGGCGCTTACGACGAGATGTTCTCCACTGACAACGGGGTGCGGAGTGCTTACCGCGCGTTGTACGAGTCGGTGGCTCCGTCGCAGGTCAACGAGCTGAACGCGCGCTCCGAGGCGTTGGGGCGGGCGTTTGTTGACCAAGGGATCACGTTCTCGCTGAGTGGGCAGGAACGGCCGTTTCCGCTCGACCTGATTCCGCGAATCATCACGGCGAGTGAGTGGTCGAAGCTCGAAAAGGGCATCGTTCAGCGGGTCCGGGCGATGGAGATGTTCCTCGCGGACATCTACGGGGACGCTCAGATCGTCCGGGATGGAGTGTTGCCGCGGCGTCTCATTACGAGCTGCGAGCACTTCCACCGCGAGGCCGCGCTCATCAACCCGCCGAACGGGGTGCGCCTGCACGTGTCGGGTGTGGACCTGGTGCGGGACGAGCAGGGGACGTTCCGGGTGCTCGAGGACAATCTGCGGTGCCCGTCCGGCGTCTCGTACGTCATGGAGAACCGGCGGACGATGGCTCGGGTGTTCCCGGACCTGTTCGCGCGGCATCGCGTGCGGGCCGTGGGCGACTATGCGGTTCACCTACTACGTGCGTTGCGGAACGCGGCTGCGCCTAACGCTGCGGATCCGAACGTTGTTGTGCTGACGCCTGGGTTGGCCAACAGTGCGTACTTCGAGCACTCGCTGTTGGCGCGGCAGATGGGTGTGGAGCTGGTTGAGGGGCGGGACCTGTTCTGCCGTGACAACTTTGTGTACCTCCGCACGACTGAGGGGGAGCGCCAGGTTGATGTCATCTATCGGCGCATCGACGACGACTTCCTGGATCCTGTGCACTTCCGGCCGGACTCGGTGCTGGGGATCGCCGGGCTGCTGAACTCGGCTCGGGCGGGCAATGTCGTCGTGGCCAACGCTGTGGGCAACGGGGTGGCGGACGACAAGCTCGTTTACACCTACATGCCGGAGATCGTGCAGTACTACCTTGGCGAGAAGCCGTTGCTGCCCAACGTGGACACGTTCCGGTGCTGGTTGCAGGACGAGCGGGCGCACGTGCTGGACTGCCTCGACGAGCTCGTGGTGAAGCCGGTCGAGGGATCTGGCGGGTACGGGATCGTGTTCGGGCCGGATGCGACGGTTCGTGAGTTGAACTCGTTGCGGAAGCGGATTCGGAACAACCCGCGCGGGTGGATCGCGCAGCCCGTGGTGCAGCTGTCGACGGTGCCCACGAAGATCGGCGACAAGCTGGCGCCGCGGCACGTTGACCTGAGGCCGTTCGCGGTGAACGACGGCAACTTCATCTTTGTGCTGCCGGGCGGGCTCACGCGAGTGGCGTTGCCGGAGGGCAGCCTCATCGTGAACTCGTCGCAGGGCGGCGGTTCCAAGGACACCTGGGTGCTCGCGGCGAAGTCGTCCACTGTGGAGCGTGAGCTCGCGGAACCAGGGCTGGCCGGCGCGGCCAAGATGGAGTCGACGGCCGCCGAGCAGGGGCCCGAGCTGACCACTTCTCAGCAACAGCAACAGCAGCAGTAGGGAGGCGCGAAGTGCTGGCACGCAATGCGGAGTCGCTGTACTGGATCGGCCGCTACGTCGAGCGGGCGGACGACACGGCGCGCATCCTCGACGTCTCGGTCCACCAGCTGCTGGAGGACGCGACCGTGGACCCGGACGCCACGTCGCGGCAGTTGCTGACCGTTCTCGGGATCAAGCCGCCGAAGGGTGCGGATCAGTTCGACGTGTGGTCGCTCACCGAACTGGTGGCCTACAACAAGGACAACCCCAGTTCAATCGTGGCGTCGGTGAACAGCGCGCGAGAGAACACGCGTGGTGCTCGCGAGGTCGTGTCGACCGAAATGTGGGAGTGCCTGAACGCGATGTGGAACGCCGTTGCCGAACGGCAGACCTACGCGCGCACGATGGGGCCGCACGCGTTCTTCTCGTTCGTTGAGGAACGTGCGGCGATGTTCGCTGGGCTGGCCGACTCCACGATGTCGCGTGACGACGGGTGGCGGTACTTGGTGCTCGGGCGGTCTGTCGAGCGTGTGGACATGATCGTGCGGTTGTTGTTGGCACGCGTTGGCGACCGTGCGTCATCGCCTGGGTGGGTCACGGTGTTGCGGTCGGCCGGCGCGCATGACACGTACTTGCGGACCTATAGGGGCGCGTTGGACGCGTCGCGCGTTGTGCAGTTCTTGTTGTTGGACAGGCTGTTTCCGCGTTCGGTGTTTCATGCGCTCAGGCAGGCCGAGGCTTGTCTGGAGCAGTTGGAGAACCAGCCGTCGGTGCGGGTTGGGGCGCGGGCTGAGGCGCTGAGGTTGTTGGGCAAGGCGCGGAGTGAGTTGGAGTTCCTCAAGCCGCACGACTTGCTGGACGACCTGCCGAAGCGGCTTGCGGCGTTGCAGAAGACGGTCCGTGATGTCGGTGAAGCCGTGTCGCAGCAGTACTTCCACGTGTCTCCGTGGGTTGCCTGGACGAACACCGAGGTGGGCTGACCATGAGCTGGCGAGTGCGTGTCGTGCACACGACGGGTTATCGGTACGAGGCACCTGTTGTGCAGTCGTACAACGAGGCGCGGCTGACTCCGCGTGGGGACAGGCGGCAGAACGTCGTCGTCTCGCGCGTTGAAACCACACCGGCTACGCGTGCTTATCGCTACACGGACTACTGGGGCACCGAGGTCACGTCCTTCGACCTGCACGCGCCGCACAAGGAACTGAAGGTCGTCGCGTCGTCGGTGGTCGAGACGAGTGCGGAGATCGAACCCGTCACCACCGGCTCGTGGGCTGACGTGCGCGCGGACAACCTGGTGGACCGGTACACGGAGTTCTTGGAGCCCACGCGGTACACGCCGCGCAACCGTGAGTTGCTCGCGGTGGCACGAGAGTTGAAGAAGGGGCAGACGCCGTCGGACGCGGTGCTGGCCGCGTCGCAGTGGGTGTGGGAGCAGCTGAAGTACCAGCCGGGGTCTACCGGTGTGCACAGTTCGGCCGTTGACGCGTGGCGGGAACGCAAGGGCGTGTGTCAGGACTTCGCCCATCTGACGTTGGTGCTGCTGCGCGGTATGGGGATTCCGGCGCGCTATGTGTCCGGCTACCTGCACACGAAAGAAGATGGTGCGCTGCGAGAGACGGTTCGCGGCGAGTCGCACGCGTGGATTGAGGCGTGGACCGGCGGGTGGTGGGGGTACGACCCCACGAACGCGATGCCGGTCGGGCCACGGCACGTGTGGGTGGCACTTGGGCGTGACTATGCGGACGTTGCGCCGTTGAAGGGCATCTATTCCGGAGGGGCCGCAACGGCGCTGGAAGTCACCGTGGACATCACGCGACTTGCCTAGTGGTGTGGCGCGGAACGTTGCCGGGGGAATGCGCGGTCAGACGGGTGCCGCGAGGTGCCCTGCTGAGCGTGGATTACCTCGCCAACGTTCCGGGTCGCACCACTAGACGGGCGGGCTCGCCCTGGAGCGAGCCCGCGTTCGTTCAGCGCCAGCCGTGACGGTCGCGCAGGACGTCCACGACCTGGCCGAAGGCGGCGGGTGCCAGCACGGCGCCCTCACGCCGGATGTCGTCGTCCGAGTCGAGCGCGAAGACGCGGTCGAGGCGGAGATAGGAGGGGCGGGCCTCGCGGTCCCAGGCGCCGGCGCCCAGTTCCATGAAGTCGTCGCGCGGCTCCTTCGAGGAGAGCATCAGCGCGACCAGTTCGCCCTTGGCACGGCCCACGACCAGCAGTGGGCGGTCCTTGCCGCGGTTCGCGTCCTCTTCGAAGGGCACCCAGGCCCAGACGACCTCGCCGGGGTCGGCGTCGCCGTCCATCGAGGGCTCGTACTCGAGTTTCGCGGCGTTGGCGGCGTCGTGGATTTCGCGGACCGCGCCCTTCGCGGGGCGGGGGTCTTCACCGTTCATCAGCACGGACGCACCCTAGTGGTGCAGAGCACTCCGGCCACTATGGGACCATAAGGGGACACCCGTCCGATTTTTTGCTGAGGACTGCCTTGACCTCGTTCGCCGACACGACCTTCACGCCGCCGGAGCTCATCCGGAACTTCTGCATCATCGCGCACATCGACCATGGCAAGTCCACCCTGGCCGACCGGATGCTGCAGCTCACCGGCGTGGTCGACGCGCGGGCGATGCGGGCTCAGTACCTCGACCGCATGGACATCGAGCGCGAGCGCGGCATCACCATCAAGGCGCAGAACGTGCGCCTGCCGTGGCAGCTCGACGGGCAGGACGTCGTCCTGCACATGATCGACACGCCTGGTCACGTCGACTTCACCTACGAGGTGTCCCGCGCACTGGAGGCCTGTGAGGGCGCCGTGCTGCTGGTCGACGCCGCGCAGGGCATCGAGGCGCAGACGCTCGCGAACCTGTACCTGGCGATGGAGAACGACCTCACCATCATCCCGGTGCTGAACAA
Source organism: Lentzea sp. NPDC054927 (assembly GCF_053610285.1). NCBI lineage: Bacteria > Bacillati > Actinomycetota > Actinomycetes > Pseudonocardiales > Pseudonocardiaceae > Lentzea > Lentzea sp. NPDC054927. The sequence goes on along the minus strand of NZ_JBSGXZ010000018.1, from coordinate 133,256 downwards.
GATCGACCTGCCCGCCGCGGACCCGGACAAGTACGCCAAGGAGATCTCGCACATCGTCGGCTGCGAGCCGGAAGAGGTGCTGCGCGTCTCGGCGAAGACCGGTTTCGGCGTCGAGGCGCTGCTGGACGAGGTCGTGCGGAAGGTTCCCGCCCCGGTCGGCGCCTCGGACGCCCCGGCCCGCGCGATGATCTTCGACTCGGTCTACGACACCTACCGCGGCGTCGTCACCTACATCAGGGTCGTCGACGGCAAGATCACGCCGCGCGAGCGCATCAAGATGATGTCGACGGGTGCCACCCACGAGATCCTCGAGGTCGGCATCGTCTCCCCGGAGCCCAAGCCGTCGCAGGGCCTCGGCGTCGGCGAGGTGGGCTACCTGATCACCGGCGTGAAGGACGTGCGCCAGTCCAAGGTCGGCGACACCGTCACGTCGGAGCGCAAGGGCGCCACGGAGCCGCTGGCCGGCTACCGCGAGCCACGTCCGATGGTCTACTCCGGCCTGTACCCGGTCGACGGCTCGGACTACCCGGAGCTGCGCGAGGCGCTGGACAAGCTCCAGCTCAACGACGCCGCGCTCACCTACGAGCCGGAGACCTCCGCGGCGCTGGGCTTCGGCTTCCGCTGCGGCTTCCTCGGCCTGCTGCACCTGGAGATCACCCGCGACCGCCTGGAGCGCGAGTACGGTCTCGACCTGATCTCCACCGCACCGAACGTCGTGTACCGCGTCGTGATGGAGGACGGCACCGAGCACGTGGTGACGAACCCGTCCGACTGGCCGGAGGGCAAGCGCGCCGAGGTCTACGAGCCGATCACCAAGTGCACCATCATCGCCCCGTCCGACTACATCGGCGCGATCATGGAGCTCTGCCAGTCCAAGCGCGGCCAGCTCGGCGGCATGGACTACCTGTCGGAGGACCGCGTCGAGCTGCGCTACACGATGCCGCTCGGCGAGATCATCTTCGACTTCTTCGACTCGCTGAAGTCCCGCACCCGCGGCTACGCGTCGCTGGACTACGAAGAGTCCGGCGAGCAGGACGCGGAGCTCGTCAAGGTCGACATCCTGCTGCAGGGCGAGACGGTCGACGCGTTCAGCGCGATCGTGCACAAGGACTACGCCTACGCGTACGGCACGCGCATGGCGACCCGTCTGCGTGAGCTCATCCCCAGGCAGCAGTTCGAGGTGCCGATCCAGGCGGCGATCGGTGCTCGCGTGATCGCCCGCGAGACGATCCGCGCGATCCGCAAGGACGTTCTCGCCAAGTGCTACGGCGGTGACATCACCCGTAAGCGCAAGCTGCTCGAGAAGCAGAAGGAAGGCAAGAAGCGGATGAAGATGGTGGGGCGGGTGGAGGTGCCGCAGGAGGCCTTCGTCGCCGCGCTGTCGACCGATGAGCCGAAGGGCAAGAAGTAGGCGCAGTGGCACGTCTTCATGTCGGCTGCGCGATGTGGAACCACAAAGCGTGGCTCGGGCGGTTCCTGCCGCAGTCGCTTCCTGCCGGAGAGCGACTGCGGGCCTACGCCGGCTGGTGCAACGCCGTCGAGGGCAACACCACGTTCTACGCGACGCCCGCCCGGAAGACCGTCGAGACCTGGGCGCGGCAGACCGATCCCGGCTTCCGGTTCGTGGTCAAGCTGCCCAAGGCCGTCACGCACGAGCGCCGGTTGGGCGGCGTCGAGGTTCAGATGCGGGCGTTCCTGGACGCGATCGAACCTCTTGGCGAACGTGCGGTCCTGTGGACCCAGCTGCCCGGCTCGTTCGGCCCCTCGGACGTCGACGCCCTGAGCCGCTTCCTGCGCAGGCTGCCCGTCGTCCTCCGGCGTGCCGTGGAGGTGCGTCACCCCGTGTTCTTCACCGACGCCGGCGCGACGTCTGTGCTGGAGGGGGCGCTCGCCGACGCGGATGCCGAGTGGGTGCCGTTCGACACCACTGTCTTCTTCCAGAGCCCGCCGACCAGCGAGGCCGAGCGTGAGGCCTGGGACAGGAAACCGCGGTTGCCGCGGCGGACGCGGGCGCTGACCGACCAGCCGGTCGTCCGCTACCTGGGCCGGGACTCGGTCGACGACACAGTCGAGGGGTGGCGGTCGTGGGCCGAGGTGGTCGCCGACTGGTTGCGGGAGGGCCGGTCGCCGACGGTGTTCCTGCACACCCCCGACAACGACGACGCGCCCGCGCTCGCGCGCCGGTTCCACGACGAGGTGCGGACGCTCGTGCCCGGCCTCGACGCACTGCCCGAGCCTGAGCCGGTTGAGCCCGCGACTCTGTTCTGAGCGAACGCACACGGGCTGTGCGGTGTCGTAGGGTTTTGGAGGTGGAGACGCCGCTGATCGGGACGACGGGCTCGACGGGCATTTTCATCAGCCAGCTGCTCGACGCACTCGTGACCGCTTTCGACAGCCGAGGCCGCAGTGTGTGCCTGGACCGCCGGGAGGTGGCGCCGGGAGAGGTTTTCGGCCGGGCCATCTGCCTGGCGTTGGTGCTGTTGCCACCGGAGTGAGCGTGCCGTCATGCGCCCGGCTCGATCAGCGCCACGACCCGTTCTTCGTCACGCGAGTACGGCCGGCCGATGTACTTCTGAGCGATCCGGTCCACGATCTCCCACGCCGGCTCGCCCTCGACCCACTCGACGACGCGGCCGCGGATGGTGATCGGCTGGAACGGGTTGTCCGGCGGCGTCAGCGAGATCGCCACCCGCGGGTCGCGGCGCAGGTTGCGCGCCTTCTGCGAGCCCGGCCCGGTGAGGATCACGACGTGGTCGCCGTGCGTGCCGATCCACAGCGGCACGGAGTGCGGCGAGCCGTCGGGCAGCACGGTCGCGAGGTGGGCGATCGGGGTGCCGTCGAGCACCTCGCGCACGTCCGGGTTCATCGCTGCACCTCGTAACGGAGGTGCGTCACGCCGGGCGCGGGGATGGCCTCGACGAGGTTGAGGTGCACGTGGTCCGGGAGCTCCTGGAAGAACGGGCGGCCGCCGCCGAGCAGGATCGGCACCTGGTGCAGCACGAACTCGTCGACCAGGCCCGCCTCGAGCGCCGCGGTCAGCACTCCGCCGCCCATCAGGCCGACGTCCTTGCCGCCCGCGATCTCCCGCGCGGTGGCGATCGCGTCCTCGATGCCGGTGGTCACGAGGGTCTGCTGTTCGCTGACCTCCACCTGGTGGTGGCTGAGCAGGACGAGCTTGGCGTCGGGGTGCGGGCTGCCGCCGCCGAACCTGTCGGAGTCCTCGTAGGTGTTGTGGCCGGCCACGATGGCGCCGGACCGGCCGGCGAGGGTGTCGAAGAACGGGGCGCTGGCCTCGCTCAGCTTGAACCCGCCGAACACCTGGCTCGGGGTGTCGCCGTCGAAGTACCAGTCGAAGAGCATCCCGCCGTCGCCGAGTCCGTGTCCTGGCCGGGGGTCGCGGCCGGTGATGTACCCGTCCACCGACACCGAGTGGGCGCTGAAGACCTTGCTCATCGGAGAGGTTCCTTTCGAGTTCCTTCAGGAGACTCCAAGACCGTAGCAGGGCTCAGTTCCTTAAGGGAACCCCGGTTGCTAAAGTGGCCGTATGCAACGCACGAGCTTCAGTGGGATGGCGTGCTCGATCGCGCGCACGCTCGACGTGATCGGGGAGCCCTGGTCGCCGCTGATCCTGCGGGACGTGTGGGTCGGGATGACGCGGTTCGAGCAGCTCCAGGCGGATCTCGGAATCTCGCGCAAGGTGCTGACCGAGCGGCTGAACCACCTGGTCGAGCAGGGGGTCCTGGAGCGCCGCCCGTACGACCGGCGGCCGCGCTTCGAGTACGTGCTGACGCGGAAGGGCACCGAGCTGGTCGACCTGCTGATGGTCATGAAGGGCTGGGGCGACAGGTGGCTCGCGGGCGAGGCGGGGCCGCCGGTGCTGTACCGGCACCACGCTTGTGGCGAGATCAGCGATGTCGAGCTGCGGTGCGACCACTGCGGGGAGCCGATGCGGGCGGGTGACGTCGATCTGCTGGCCGGTCCCGGCGTTGCTGAATCAGCAACGTAGTTTGCCGATTCCGCACGGTCCGTCGCATCTTTGAGTCATGACGACCGCACAGGAGTTCTGGGAGACCTTCTACTCGGAGCGGGACCAGGTCTGGTCCGGCAGGCCGAACCCGTTGCTGGTGCGGGAGGCCGAGCGCCTCACGCCCGGCAGCGCGCTGGACATCGGGTGCGCCGAGGGTGGCGACGCCGTCTGGCTGGCCAAGCGCGGCTGGCGCGTGCTCGGTGTCGACGTGTCGCAGGTCGCGCTCGACCGGGCGCTCCAGCACGCGTTCGACGCCGGCGTGGAGATCTCGGTGGAGCGGCACGACCTCAAGGCCACGTTCCCCGAGGGGGAGTACGACCTCGTCAGCGCCCAGTTCCTGCACTCACCCGTGGAAGAGGACGGGGAGCGCAACAGCATCCTGAAGAGCGCTTCGCGGGCCGTGGCGCCGGGCGGGTACCTGATCATCGGCGGGCACGCCGGGGCGCCGTCGTGGTCCGAGCACCAGGACTACTACTTCCCGACGACCAAGGACGTGCTCGACCACCTCAAGCTGACGGACAACTGGATCGTCGTCACCGACGAGATCGTCGAGCGGCCGCTGGTGGGGCCGGACGGGCAGGAGGAGACGCGCAAGGACAACGTCCTGACAGTCAAGCGCCTCTTCTAGAAACGCGAAGGCCACCCGCGGCAACGTTGCCGGGGTGGCCCAGGTGTTGTTCGTCAGGCGCGGATCAAGCGGTCCATCGCCTGGCGGTTGATGATCGAACGGAGTTCGTTCGCCTCCTCGCCGGTGTGGCGGGAGAGGATGGCGTCCAGCTCGAGCCGGTCGCTCTCGGTGGTGTAGCTGGCCAACTGCCGTTCCAGGCTCCGGCGTGAGATCCGAGCCGCACGGCGGGTGGCCAGGCTCGAACGCAGGGACTTCACGGACAGGTCGTGGCGGGTCATCGTGTCCTTCCAATCTTGGTTACGATTCGATAATACACCCAGCTCAAGCGATCTGTACCGATGAAGAGGTTAGTTAGCTCACGAACTCCGCGAGCAACCTCAGGGCGTTCGCGTACTTGGCCTGCAGACGCTCCCGCGTTGCGGCGTCGAGGCGGGCCATGCGGGCCGGTGAGAGGTTGTCGGCGATGTCGGCGCGCTTCACGGAGAGTGCCAACGGGTTCGCGGCGACGCGCCGCAAGTAGACGTCCTGGGGCTCGTCCGGCAGGTGTGACAGAGCGACGACCGCGTCGACAACGGCCGTTGGGCACCCACGGGCCGTGAGGTCGTCGGCGGTTATCGGGGTGTCCTCGATGACGTCGTGCAGGACGGCGGCCATCTGCGCGTGTTCACCTGTCACGGATGTCATGACCCGCAACGGATGTCCGATGTACGGCCGGCCCGACTTGTCGAACTGGCCGTCGTGGGCGGAGGTGGCGAGCGCGATGGCGTCTTCGAGGGTGAACACGCGCATCAAGCTAAACCAGGTCTTGACCTGGGGCAGTGGTCTAGTCCATTTTTAGTCCACTCACAACATGGCCGCCGCATGATGTGTGGAGGTGGACCATGTCCAAGACCAGACGAGCAGCTATAGCGCTGCTGTCCGCGCTGTTCGCCTGCGCCGGTCTGGTGTTGGTGATCAACGGCAGCGCCGTGGCCGCCAACCTCGCGGCCAACAGCGGCTTCGAGGCCGGCAGCCTGAGCGGCTGGACCTGCACCGAGGGCACCAGCGCCACCACGAGCACCAAGCGCACCGGGAGCTACGCGCTGCAGGGTGCGCCTGCCGGGCAGAGCAACGCGCGTTGCCAGCAAACCGTGACGGTGCAACCGAACACGGCCTACAAGCTGTCCGCCTGGGTGCAGGGCAGCTACGTCTACCTCGGTGTCACCGGCGGCGTGGAGAAGAGCACGTGGACGCCGGGCGCGAGCAGCTTCACGCAGCTCACGGTCGACTTCAACAGCGGTAGCGCCACGAGCGTGACGATCTACCTGCACGGGTGGTACGGCCAGCCCGCGTACTTCGCGGACGACGTCAACCTCGACGGCCCCGGCACGCCGCCGACGACCACGAGCACGACGACCTCCACCACCACGACGACAACCACGACCACCACCACGACCAGCAACCCGCCGAACACCGGTCTGCCCAAGCACGTCCTGACGGGCTACTGGCAGAACTTCTACAACGGTGCGCGCGCACTCAGGCTGTCGGACGTGCCCACCACCTACGACATCGTCGCGGTCTCGTTCGCCGACGCGACGGCCGTGCAGGGACAGGTCGCGTTCAACCTCGACCCCGGACTGAGCAGCCAGCTCGGCGGCTACACCGACGCGCAGTTCAAGGCCGACGTCCGGACCCTGCAGAACCGCGGCCAGAAGGTGATCATCTCCGTCGGCGGTGAGAAGGGCACCATCAGCGTCGGCAACTCCACGGCGGCGACCAACTTCGCCAACAGCGTCCGGTCGCTGATCTCCAACTACGGCTTCAACGGCGTCGACATCGACCTGGAGAACGGCGTCAACGCCACCTACATGGGCCAGGCGTTGCGCAGCATCCACGCCGGCGGCGGCACCGTCATCACCATGGCGCCGCAGACGATCGACATGCAGAACACCGGTTCCGAGTACTTCAAGCTGGCGCTGGCCGTGAAGGACATCCTGACCATCGTCAACATGCAGTACTACAACTCCGGCTCGATGCTCGGCTGCGACCAGCAGGTCTACAGCCAGGGCACGGTCAACTTCCTGACCGCCCTCGCGTGCATCCAGCTGCAGAGCGGCCTGCGGCCCGACCAGGTCGGTCTCGGCCTGCCCGCGTCACCGTCAGGTGCCGGTGGTGGCTACCAGTCGCCGTCCAACGTCAACAACGCGCTCAGCTGCCTCGCCCGCGGCACCAACTGCGGGACGTTCAAGCCGAGCACGACCTGGCCGTCCATCCGGGGCGCCATGACGTGGTCGATCAACTGGGACGCCTCGAACAACTGGCAGTTCGCCAACACCGTCGCCCCTCATCTGGACTCCCTGCCCTAGTCGGGCAGTCCGGCCGGCCGCTGGCGATCCCTCTGTTCGTGTGACGGGTTGGTGATCTTCTCCCCTGTCGACAGCGTCACCGACGTCCCGCATCAGATGATGGCCCGGCCGGCGTAACCACCCGGCGGTTCGGGGAGGCCGAACAGCCTCCCCACCGTCGGGGCCACATCCACAGTGGACACGGGCGCGGCGGAAACTCCGCGCCCTGCCACGGGATCGCCTCCCGCGACGAGCAGCGGTACCGGTGCCGTCGCGGGACGGCACACCCTGCTGACCACGGACTCCAGGTGCCTCCACGCCACCGCGCGGTCGGATGCCGAGCCGGTCCAGTGGAGCTGGTTGCTCGCCACCACGACTTTGCCCCTCAGCAACGAATCCGCGTCGATGTGGCGTTGCAACGACGCACCGGTCGACGGTGACGACCCGCCGGCGACGACCACCAGCACGGACCGGTCCCAGCGGCCGGTCGCCTTGAGGTGCCGGACCAGCTTGCCGACCTGTTCGTCGGAGGTGCGCACGGCCAGCGAACGGATCATGCCCAGGGGCGGGTCGCCGTCGCCGAAGGCCACGAACACGAGGTCGGGGTCGGTCTCCTCGATCATGGTGTGCAGCGCGTGCGAGGTGAACGCGTCCGCCGGGTGCTTGGTGTCCGGCAGCACCGAACACGTGCGGAAACCCTGTTCCGGCAGGCGGTCCAGGACAGGGGCCAGCATCGAGGCGGGATCGGGGATCGTCTCCACGGCCGGCGCCGACCGCGCCTGCGGGAAGTACGTGCCATCGTTTCGCAGAGCCAGGAGGTTGGGGGTCAGGGCCTCGCTGACCTCTTCGGGGCGCAGTCCGGCGAGAACCACGACGTACACGCGACGCTTCACCCGCACACCTTTGCCTATCAGCGTGGACGCGAGGTGAACGGAGCTGTTCACGCTGAATTCGCCCGAATGCCGTTGCGTCATCAAGGACACAGCCGCTTCACCGGGCATCCACCGGCCGGTCCAACTAGGTTGTGCTCATGTTCCACACGCTGGCCGTGCCCGTGATCGCCGCGCCCATGGCAGGCGGCGCCTCCACCCCAGAACTGGTCGCCGCGGTGAGCGACGCGGGCGGGTTCGGGTTCCTGGCAGCGGGCTACATCACCGTCGAGCAGCTCGCGGAGAAGATCACCCAGACGAGCCAGCTCACCAGCAAGCCGTTCGGGGTCAACCTGTTCGTGCCGGGGACGCGTTCCACGGCGGACATCTCGTCCTACGTGGAACGGGTGAAGGCCTGCGCGGCGAAGATCGGCGCGGTGCCGGGTGACCCGCGCTGGGACGACGACAACTACGCGGCGAAGCTCGAACTGGTGCTGGCGCTGCGGGTTCCGGTGGTGTCGTTCACGTTCGGGCTGCCCGACGCGGACGACGTGCAGCGGCTCAAGGCGACCGGCACCACGATCGTCGTGACGGTCACCACGCCGAGCGAGGCGCGGCAGGCCCAGCAGATCGGTGCGGACGTGCTGTGCGTGCAGGGTGCGGACGCCGGCGCCCATCGCGGCACGTTCACCGACGACGGCATCTCGCCCGGCGGTGGCGAGCTGTACGGCACCCTCGCCGCGATCCGGCTCGTGCTGGGCACCGTCGACCTGCCGGTGATCGCGACCGGCGGCCTCATCAACGGCGCCGACGTCGCCGCGGTGCTGGCCGCGGGTGCGGTCGCGGCCCAGCTCGGCACCGCGTTCCTCGGCTGCCCGGAGGCCGGAACCTCTGCGGCGCACCGGGAAGCGCTCGCGGAAGGGGGCCGCAGGACGGCGCTCACGCGGGCGTTCACCGGACGGCCCGCCCGTGGGCTGGTGAACCGGTTCCTGATCGAGCACAGCGCGCACGCGCCGGCCGCCTACCCGAACGTGCACCACCTCACGAAGCCGGTGCGCGCGACCGGTGAGCCGGAGGTCATGTCGCTGTGGGCGGGCACCACCTACCCGCTCGCGACGGCCGAACCTGCCGCCGACATCGTGCGAAGGCTCCACGACGAGGTCACGGAAGTGGTCAACACCTTGGCGGAGCGCTTCAAGCGCGGCTAAGAAGGAGAGCGTGACCTCGCTCTCGGATGAGACGTTCCAGGTGATGATGGACTGGAACCCGCTGTTCGCCTCGCTCGTCGGTGTGCCCGGCTGGGACGACCGGCTCGAAGACCACAGCGTCGACGGACACCAGGCCCTGCGCGCGAGGCTCGCGGACGTCCTGGGGCGCGTCGACGACAGCGACGAGGACCCGGTCGCGCGTGCCGTGATCAGGCATCAGGCCGAGTCGATCATCACGGAGATCGACGCCAGGCTGGTCGAGCACACGGTCTCGCCCGGCCTGGGCGCACCGGTGCGGAGCCTGCTGGAGATGGCCCCGCAGGTGGACTTCTCGCAGCGGCGGCACCTGGTGCCGCGGTTCCTGGAGCAGGCGGCGGAACGGTTGCAGAACACCGACCGCAGGCCGTTGCGCCGGCACGCCGAGAGCGGTGCCGCCCACGTCGAGCGCTTCCTCGCCTCCCCGAAGCAGGAGTGGGAGGGCGACGCGGACCTGCGACCGGCGTTCGCCCGGTTCCGAGAGGTGCTGCTGGACCTGCCGGGCCGCGTCGACGAGCAGGCCGGACTGTGCTGGCTGCCCGAGGGCGAGACGAACTACGCGAAGCTGGTCCGCAACTACACGACCAGCGCGTACACCCCGGCCGAACTGCACAGGCTGGGCCTGGACCTGATCGCCGGGCTGCGCGAGGAGTACGCGGAGATCGGCTCGCGGGTGTGGGGGACTTCCGACGTGCCGGAGATCTTCCGGCGGTTGCGCACGGAACTGTTGTGGGCCAACGAGAACGACATGCTCACCAGCGCGGTGGAGGCCGTCGGGCGGGCCGAGCGGGAGGCGCCGAAGTGGTTCGGCCGCCTGCCGGAGGCGCGCTGCGAGGTGCGTCTGGTGGCGGAGAACGACCGGGAGACCGCCCCGCTCGCCTACTACATGGACGCCGCGCTCGACGGCTCCCGTCCCGGCGTCTACTGGCTGAACCCGTTGGGCGCCACCGAACGCAGCCGCACGCTGTCCGAGGTGGTGGCGTTCCACGAGGCCGTGCCCGGCCACCACCTGCAGCTGACCGTCGCCGCCGAGACCGACCTGTCGAACCTGCGCAAGTTCGCGTTCATCGAGGCCTACCTCGAAGGCTGGGGCCTCTACACCGAACGGCTGGCCGACGAGATGGGCCTGTACTCGTCGGACGAGGCACGGCTGGGCATGCTCGGGCTGGACGCGATGCGCGCCGGACGGCTGGTGGTCGACACGGGCCTGCACGCGCTCGGCTGGTCGCGTCAGCAGGCCGTCGACTACCTGCGCGAGAACACCGTCATGACCGAGCCGGAGATCAACTCCGAGATCGACAGGTACATCGAGACGCCCGGTCAGGCGCTCGCGTACATGGTGGGGCGCCTGGAGATCCAGCGCGTGCGGGCGGAGGCCGAGACGAAGATGGGCTCGCGGTTCGACGTCAAGGCGTTCCACGACCTGGTGCTGGAGAACGGCGCGGTGCCGTTGTCCACGCTCGGAGAACTTGTCACCACGTGGTCGGAGAGGGCCTGATGTCGCTCGCGGATGAGATGTTCCAGGCGTCCATGGACTGGTCGCCGTTCATGCCCACGATGTACGGGCTGGAGGGCTGGGACGACAAGCTCGAGGACCTGAGCGTGGAGGGCGAACAGGCGCTGCGGGCCCGGATCGGCGACATCCTGCGCCGGGCCGAGACCAGCGACGAGGACCCCGTCACCATCGCGGTGATCAAGCACCAGGGCGAGTCCATCGCGGCGCGGATCGACGCCAGGCTGGTCGAGCACACCGTCGCGACCGGGCTGAGCGCGCCGGTGACCGGCCTGCTCATGGTCGCGTCACAACTGGACGTGTCGCAGCGGCGCGACAAGATCGCGCGGTACGTCGGGCAGGCCGCCGACCGCGTCCGCGAGTCCGACCGCAGGCCGATGCGCCGGCACGTGCAGACCGCCACGGCGCGGCTGGACAGGTTCCTCGCAGCGCCCGCGCAGGAGTGGGAGGGCGACTTCTCCGCCGAGATCCGCACCGCCGTCGCCGGGTACCGCGACGTGCTGGCGTCGACCGACGGCCGCCCCGACGACCAGGCGGGCATCTGCTGGTTGCCCGAGGGTGAAGCGAACTACACGAAGCTCGTCCGCAACTACACGACCACTTCGTACACCCCGGCCGAACTGCACCAGCTCGGCCTGGACCTGATCGCCGGGCTGCGCGAGGAGTACGCGGAGATCGGCTCACGGGTGTGGGGCACCACCGACGTGCCGGAGATCTTCCACCGGCTGCGCACGGAACTGTTGTGGGCCAACGAGGACGAGATGGTGGCGCACGCGGTCGAGGCGATCAAGAGGGCCGAGGCCGAGGCACCGAACTGGTTCGGCCGCATGCCGCAGGTCGGATGCCAGGTGCTCACCGTCGACGAGGCGGAACGGCAGACGGCCGCGATCGCGTTCTACCAGCCCGCCCCGCTGGACCGCAGCCGTCCCGGCACCTACTGGCTGAACCCGTTGGGCGCCACCGAACGCAGCCGTACGCTGTCCGAGGTCACGGCGTTCCACGAGGCCGTGCCGGGCCACCACTACCAGCTGACCGTCGCCGCCGAGACGGACATGCCCAACATGCGCCGGTTCGCGTTCATCGAGGCCTACCTGGAGGGCTGGGGCCTCTACACCGAACGTCTGGCCGACGAGATGGGCTTGTACTCGTCGGACGAGCAACGCTTCGGCATGCTGAGCCTCGACGCGATGCGCGCCGGCCGGTTGGTCGTCGACACCGGCCTGCACGCGTTCGGCTGGTCGCGGCAGAGGGCCGTGGACTACCTGCGGGAGAACACCGTCATGACCGAGCCGGAGATCAACTCCGAGATCGACAGGTACATCGAGACGCCGGGGCAGGCGTTGGCGTACATGGTGGGACGCCTGGAAATCCAGCGCGTACGTGCCGAAGCGGCCGCCCGGCTGGGCGACCGCTTCGACGTCAGGGCGTTCCACGACCTGGTGATCGGGCTCGGACCGGTTCCGCTGTCCGTGCTCGATCAGCAGGTCACAGCTTGGACTGCTGCTCCATGACGGAGTTGCGCTTCGAGTAGGCGAAGTAGATGACCATGCCGATCACGAACCAGATCGCGAACCGCAGCCAGGTCTCCGGCGTGAGGAACGTGATCAGCCAGATCGAGAAGATCACGCCGATGATCGGGACGACCGGCATGCCCGGCGTCCTGAACGTGCGCGGCAGGTCGGGCTGCTTGTAGCGCAACACGATCACGGCGATGCAGACCACGACGAACGCCAGCAGGATGCCGATGTTGGTGAGCTCCGCGGCCTCGGCGATCGGCAGGAACCCGGCGATGATCGCGGAGGCGATGCCCAGCACCCAGGTGATGCGCGTCGGCACGTGCTTCACCGGGTGCGCCTTCGCGAACCACTTGGGCAGCAGTCCGTCACGGCTCATCGAGTACCCGACGCGGGCCGCGCCCATGAGGAACGTGAACAGCACGGTGGTGATGCCGAGGATCGCACCGACGCTGATGATGATGCCCAGCCAGTGGAAGCCGATGTCCGCGAACGCCGTGGCGAACGCGCTCTCCGCGTCGACGTCCTTGTAGTTGACCATGCCGGTCAGCACGAGGCAGGCCAGCACGTACAGGACCATCGAGATCGCCAGCGAGTACATGATCGCCTTGGGCATGTGTTTCTGGGAGTCCTTCGACTCCTCGGCGGCCGTGCTCATCGCGTCGTAGCCGAACACCGCGAAGAAGACCGTTGCGGCACCGGCGAAAGCGCCCGTCAGCCCGAACGGGAAGAACGGGTTGTAGTTGTCGGTGTCGATGTGGAAGACACCGACGCCGATCACCAGCAGCACCACGGCGACCTTGAGGTACACCAACGTGGTTTCGAACCTCGCCGCGTTCTTCATGCCCAGGTTCAGCACGTAGGCGATCAGCAGGCAGAGGATCACCGCGAACAGGTTCACCTTGTACGAGCCCGCGGCGACACCTTCGCCTTCTGTGCCGGGCGCGCCCAGCATCCATTGCGGTAGATGGATGTTGAGCAGGCTCAGCAGTTCGGTGAAGTAGCCCGAGATGCCGATCGCGACCACCGCCACGATCGCCGTGTACTCGAGCAGTAGGTCCCAGCCGATGAACCAGCCGACGATCTCACCGAGCACCGCGTAGCCGTAGGTGTAGGCGCTGCCGGCCTTGGGGATCAGGCCGGCGAACTCGGCGTAGGAGAACGCCGCCGCCGCGCTCGCGATACCGGCGATGAGGAACGAGACCAGCACGGCGGGGCCGGCCGTCTTGTTCGCGACGGCGCCGGCGAGCGAGAAGATGCCCGCGCCGATGATGCCGCCGACGCCGATCGCGGTCAGCTGCCACAGGCCCAGCGTTCTGGTGAGCCCGTCGCCCTTGTCCTCGGCGATCTGGTCGATGGGCTTGCGCCGGAAGACGCCCTGTGTGGTCATGCCTAGCTCCCTTGATGAGTGGGTCCGGGCGAACCTATGCGCGTCAACTGTCACGCGGTTTGTCCGGACCCACCAATCAGAGAGCCGATTTTTGGCCCTTTGGGCTGTTTACGGCCTGGCGAAGACGATCTTGCCGGCTGTCTCGCCGTCCAGCATCGCCTTGAGCCCCTGCTCGGCGTCCTCGAACTTCAGCTCGGCGCCGATCTGCGGCTTGAGGTCGTTGAGCGCGCAGAACCGGATGAGGTCGCCCAGCTCCTCGCGGGTGCCCATGGTCGAGCCGACCACGCGCAGCTGCAGGAAGAACAGCCGCTGCAGCTCGGCCGCCGACGCGTCACCGGACGTCGCGCCGGAGATCACCACGATGCCGCCGGGCTTGAGCGCCTTCATCGAGTGCGACCAGGTGGCCTTACCGACGGTCTCGAACACCGCGTCGACCCGTTCGGGCAGCCGGGCGCCGGACTCGAACACGTCGTGGGCGCCGAGGGAGGTGGCGAGTGCGCGCTTCTCCTCGGTGCGGCCGGTGACCCACACGCGGAAACCGGCGGCGCGGCCGAGCTGGATGAGCGCGGTCGACACGCCACCGGACGCGCCCTGCACCAGCATCGTCTGGCCGGGGCGCAGGCCGGACTTCACGAACAGCATCCGGTACGCGGTCAGCCACGCCGTGCCCATGCAGGCGGCCTCGGCGAACGACAGCCCGGCGGGCTTGGGCAGCGCGTTGCGGGCAGGCACGACCACGTAGTCGGCGAACGTGCCCTGGTGCTTCTCGGTGAGCAGCGTGCGCTTCGGGTCGAGCGTCTCCTCACCGGACCAGTTCGGGTCGCCGATGACGGAGTGCAGCACCACCTCGGTGCCGTCGTCGAGGGTGCCGGCGCCGTCGCAGCCCAGGATCATCGGGAACTGCTCGGCCTTGATGCCGACCCCGCGCAACGTCCACAGGTCGTGCATGTTGAGGCTGGCCGCCTTGACGGCGACGCGCACCCACCCGTCCGGTACCTCGGGGTCGGGGCGCTCGCCGACGCGAAGCGAGGCCAGCGGGTTCTCGGGACTGGGTTCTGCTGCGTAAACGGCGAACATGGTTCGCAACATACCCAGCCTTGCCGTGGCCAAATGCCGTGACACCGGTCACGAGACTAGAGTCGGGCGGGTGGATTGGCTGGTGCAGTGGTGGGACGGGGTCGAGCTGTGGGTCGTGCAGCTGCCCGTCGCCGTGCAGTTCCCCGTCGTGATGATCGTCGTGCTGCCGGCCTGTCTCGGCGTGGCGCGTCTCATCGACCGGGTCGTCGACTGGCGGGCGAAGAACCCCGCGTCGTCGCCTGAGCTCGAGAACGAGGACGAGTCGGAGAACGAGTCGGAGAAGGTCACCGCGTGAGCCCTGGTCGTCGCCTGACCGTCGCACTGGTCGGCCTGATCGCGCTGGTCGTGGTCGGGTGGTTCGTCAAGGACAACGTCGCCAGCCCCGAGACGCCGCCTGCGAGCATTCCGCCGTCGGCCTCCCAGCTCGCGGTGCCCGGCGCGTCGTCGAAGCTGGACGTGCAGGCGCTGTCGAAGCTGCCCTCCGAGGCCGCGAAGACGTGGAAGCTGATCGAGGCCAAGGGTCCGTTCCCGTACCCGCGCAACGACGGCGTGACGTTCGAGAACCGCGAGAAGCGGCTGCCGCAGCAGAAGTCCGGGTACTACAAGGAGTACACCGTGCCGACGCCCGGTAGTCCGGACCGCGGTGCGCGCCGTCTCGTGACCGGGTCGGAAAAAGAGGTCTTCTACACCGGCGACCACTATTCGACGTTCGTCGTCGTGGACGTGAGCAAATGAAACGGCACATTCTCGTTTCGGAAAAGAACGCTGCCATCGCGGCCATTGCCAGGGCTCTGGATTTCCCGGACTGGTTCGGGCAGAACCTGGACGCGTTGTACGACAGCCTGAGCGATCTCTCGTGGCTGCCGGAGGGCGAGTACGTGCTGGTCGTGCCCGTGAACCTGGACTCGTCCGTGTCGCAGGTGTTGCGTGACGCTGCGAAGCGGACCGCTGAATCAGGTGACCGGAAACTGCGCGTGATTCGCACAGATCGGTGACTTGGGCTGCGCTCGTGCTGTCCGGAGTGGACAGTGCGCACCTATGGGAACGCATTTCCGCCGCATGAGCTGTGCGCTCGGCGTCGTTGCAGTTGTTGGTGTGCTTTGTCCGGCGGTCTCGTTCGCCGGTGACCCCGACTGTTCGCAGGAGGGGCCTTTCACGCCGTTCGAGACGATCGACGGCGACAACCCGGTGACCATGCAGAACGGCCGCGTCGTCGAGCTGCGCGCCTCGAACGCCTCCAAATGCGCCTGGGGCCGCATCTCCTCCGGGACTCCCGGCGAGGAGATCTGGACCGACCGCAAGGACCCCTCGGCCAACGTGCACGAGGGGTTCCTGGGCTACACGCGGATCGACTCGGGCAGCGCGAAGTACACCGAGGCGTTCAAGAACGACGGCAAGGTGATGCGCGCCTGCGGTTCGTCTCAGGGCGTGATCGAGTGCACCGGCTGGTTCTAGCTTTCAGCCGGATCATCTTCGGCGGGCACCCAGGAGGGCTTGCGCTTCTCCTTGAACGCCGTGATGCCCTCCTGCCCCTCCGGGCCGCCGAAGTGCTGCGCTGAGAGCTTCAGCATGTCCGCGAAAACCTCGCCGAGGTTCGTGGACCGCTCCTGCTGCAGCATCTCCTTGGTGGCGGCGAGGGCGTTGGGCGCACCGAGCGCGAGCATGTCGGTGTAGCGGCGGACCTCCGCGTCGACGCCGTCGACCGGCACGGCCGAGTTGAGCAGGCCGATCTCGACCGCGCGCTGGGCGTTGAAGGCCTCGCCGGTGAGGAACAGCTCGTGGGCCTGGCGGGGGAGCAGCCGAGGCAGCACGGTCACCGAGATGACCGCGGGCACGACACCGATCCTGACCTCGCTGAAAGCGAACGTGGCCTCGTTCGCGGCGATGGAGATGTCGCAGGCCGCGACGATGCCGACGCCACCCGCGCGGGCCGGGCCCCTGAGCGCGGCGACGACCGGTTTCGGGCTGGTCCAGAGCTGTTCGAGGATCGCGGGGAACTCGTTGACGCCCTGGTCTCCCGCGCTCGCGCCGGCGGCCTCCTTGAGGTCCATGCCGGAGCAGAACACGGTGCCCGTGTGGGTCAGCACGACCACGCGCACCTGGTCGTCCTGGGCTGCCACGGTCAGGTGGTCGCGGAGCTCCCGGCGCAGCTGTGCGGACAGCGCGTTGCGGTTGTGGGGAGAGTCCAGCGTGATCGTCGCGATGCCACGCCGCACCTCGTAGTGGACCAGCTCGTCTGCCATGCGGCTGACCTTAGCCAAGGGCATGGTTGACAGCATGCTGTCGAATATGACAGTCTACTGTCATGACAACGCAGACGGTGTACCTGGTGCTGGCCGACAAGCTCGCGGACTGGGAGTACGGCCACGTGGCCGCGCAGGTGAACCTGCAGCAGTTCCAGGTCCAGCCGGGTCGCTACGAGATCAGGACGGTCGGTCTCACCACGGATCCGATCCGCACGCTCGGCGGTGTGCGGATGCTGCCGGACATCGCTCTCGACGACGTCTCGCTCGACGACGCGGCGATGCTGGTGCTGCCCGGCGGCGACGGGTGGGAGAGCGGTGAGCTGGCCGCGTTCGGGAAGCTCGCGCGGCGGTTCCGCGAGGCGGGCAAGCCAGTCGCGGCGATCTGCGGCGCGACGGTCGCGCTGGCGGCCGAAGGGCTGCTGGACGACGTGGCGCACACGTCGAACTTCCTCGAGGGGCTTGGTTCCTACGGTGGCGCGGCGCTGTACCGCGACGAACGGGTCGTGCGGGATCAGGGTGTGATCACGGCCGGCGGCGCGAGTGCGCTGGAGTGGGCGCGCGAGGTGCTGGCCGAGCTGGAGGCGCTCTCGCCGCAGACCTTGCAGGCCTGGTACGAGTTCAACCGCGACGACACGGTCGAGGCGTTCGGGAAGCTGGTGGCGAGTGTCCAGGGGTGAGTCGGTGCCCAGGTCTGAATCAGTGTCCAGGACTGAATCGGGTGATGTGCTGACCGACGTCGTGATGAGGACTTTCCGTTTGTACGGAGCGTTTCTCGACGCGGCCGAGGTGATGACGAAGCCGGTCGGACTGACCGCGGCGTGGTGGCAGGTGCTCGGCGCGGTGCTGCGCGAGCCGTTGTCGGTCTCGGGCATCGCGCGCGAGATGGGGCTGGCCCGGCAGTCGGTGCAGCGGATCGCGGACCTGTTGGTGGACAAGGGTTTGGCGGAGTACCTGCCGAACCCGGCGCACGCCCGCGCGAAGCTGGTCCGGCCCACCGCGGAAGGCTTCGCGGCGATCGAACGGTTGCGGGACGCGCAGTACGAGTGGGCGAACCGCGTCAGTGCGCAGGTCTCGTTGGAAGACCTGCGCACGACGCTCGAAACCATGACCAAGCTGGTCGCTGCTACTTCCTAATGCCCGGCAGGGGGGTGGGCATCCCGGAACGGAGCACGGCTAGCCGATGGTCGTGGTCGTCAGAACGGGGCTGGGGTCCGGGTAGCCCTTCGCGGCGGCGTTGACCGGGAACCCGATCACCAGGACCACGGCGGTGAAGGTGAGGCCGGGGGCGTCGTAGCTGGTGCCGCCCAGCTTCGTGGTGATCGTGCCGGTGCCGCCGGCCTGCAGGTTGATCGTCACGGTCGGCAGCTCGAAGTCCGCACCGCCCTTGATCGGACCGGGGACGCTCAGCACGACGTCGTTGCCCTGCAAGGCAACCGTCGGCGTGCCACCCAGTCCCGCGCCGCCGGACAGTGAGGCGGACTGGAACTTCGAGTTGCCGGGCACCGGCAGCTTGAGCGCGAGGCCCTTGATCTCGCGGACCTGCCGGCCGCCGGCCTCGGACGGGATCTTGTTGGGAGCGGGGTCGATGGTGACCTTGACCGTCCCGTTGGGCGCGACGGTCGCCGGAGCCGACGCGTCGACGCCCTGGTCCAGCGTGAAGTCCGACGACTGCCCGGCGGCGCTCGCCCGGAGCTTGTAGGTGATGGTCTGCGGAGCGGCTGCTGACGCGTTGGTGGCGAACATCAGCATCGGTACCAGTGCGAGGGATGCGATTCCGGCTAGCTTCATGACCTCTCCCCGATGAGTGGACGAGGGACATTTCCAGCACGCGGCGTAACCACCTGACTACTCATGAGTAGGTTTCACGTCAACAGTTCACAGTTCACATCGCCCGAACGGCTCTGCGGATTCGATCTTGTGGCGGCGGCCGAAAGTGGCGGGAGCTCAGAAACCGGCTCGACCGCACCCGGCCGGAACGGCACTCTGGCCAGGTGCTTCCGAACTTCGATCAGATCAGCGGCTTCGAACATCGATTCGCCCGCGCCCAAGCGACCGACGTCGTGGAACTGCCGTGGGGCTTCGCCGTGCTGCAGGACGATTTTCCCTTGTCGCACTACCACAACAGGCTTGTCGTCACCGCGCGGGCAACCGCGGAAGAGGTGCTCGCGGCCGCTGACGACGTGCTCGGTGGCGCCGGACGGGCGCACCGGTACGTGACGGTCGACGACGACGCGCTGGGGGCGTCGCTGGCACCGGAGTTCGTCGCCGCCGGGTACAGCCACGCCGTGGTCGCCGCGATGGTCCACTCGGGCGACCCGGCCGAACCAGGATCGCAACCGGTTCGTGCGGTCTCGCTGGAAACGCTGCGACCCGCGGTGATCCGCGACTGGCGGGTGGCGCTGCCGGACGCGACCGACGAGGTTCTCGGACAGCTCGCCGACCGCGTGGCCCTGGGCGCGAAGGGTGCCGACCTGACTCTGCTCGCGGCCTACGACGGCGATGAGATCGCCGCGCACGCAGAGCTGTACATCGACCGCGCCGGATCGTTGGCGCAGTTCGAAAGTCTGGTGACGCATCCCGACTTCCGCGGCCGAGGTCATGGTGCGGCACTGGTGCGCTCAGCGCTCGGCCGGGCGAAGGAGGCCGGATGCGCGCTGTCGTTCCTGACCGCCGATGCCCAGGACTGGACGTACGGCTGGTACCAGCGGCTCGGCTACACCGAGGTGTCCCGCGGCCATCACTTCAACCGGTCGTGACTGATCAGGCTCAGCGCCGGGTCGAGGTGCTGTGGCCCAGTGCGCCGATCGCCGTCAGCACGAAGCCGGCGAAGAAGAGACCGAAGCCCAGCGCCAGGTTCGGGCCGCCGACGCTCGGTCGCGGGGGCTGCCCGGGCACGGGGAAGGTCTGCGTCGAGATGGACCGGAACTCGGGTGGCAGCTGCTCGGCGGGGAAGCCGGGCGGCAACTGCTGGACGGGAAAGCCGGGTGGCAGCTGGTCGGTGGGGAAATCGGGTGGCACGTCGCCGACGGTGACGACCGGCGTCAGGCGGGTGCTGAACGGCTCAGGCGCGTTCGTGGGAATCAGGACGCCGAAGATGATCACCCCCATGCCCGCTATTGCCAGGAGAGCGCCCACCCACACGCACACCTTGACCCATGGAGGCGCCCCGGACAGATCGCGGTAGCCGGACCGGTAACGGCGTCGTGAGCGCGGGAAGTCGTCGTCGAAGTCCGCGAAGTCGGGATGGCTGAGGTCCTGGACGTCGTCGGCGCTGCCGTCGAAGATGCCATCGCGAACGCTGCTGTCAGAACTGCTGTCAGAACTGCTGGCAGAACTCAGGTCAGAACTCTGCGAATCGTCGCTCACGTCGCCCCCGGTGCCGTTGGCACAGTTAGTACCACGCCAAGTCTTTGTGCCGAGGGCGATTCAGTGGATCAGGCCGGCGGCGGCAGCCAACCACGGGTGATCGCCACCGTCACAGCAGCGGTGCGGTCACTCACGCCGAGCTTCGTGAACACGTGCAGCAGATGGCTTTTCACCGTCGCCTCACTCACGTGCATCGCCTGGCTTATCGCGACGTTGGACAGGCCGCGGCTCACGAGCGTCAGCACCTCGACCTCGCGGGCACTCAGCCCTGGCCGTTGCACGGCGCTGACCAGCTTGGTCGCCACGGGGGAGGCGAGCACGGTCTGGCCGCGTGCGGCGGCGCGGACGGCTTCGACCAGGTCGTCGCTGGGCGCGTCCTTGAGCAGGTAGGCGGTGGCGCCCGCCTCGATGGCGCGCAGGATGTCGCCGTCGGTGTCGAACGTGGTCAGCACGACCACCCGGCTGGACGTGGTCGCGACGACCTGGGCGGTCGCGGTCGCGCCGTCCATGCCGGGCATCTTGAGGTCCATCAGCACGACGTCCGGAGTCAGCTCCGTGGTCAGCCGCACGGCTTCCGCACCCGAGCCGCACTCGCCGATGACGGTCAGATCCGGTTGCGCTTCAAGGATCGTGCGCAACCCGAACCGGACCACCGGGTGGTCGTCGGCCAGCAGCACGCGGATCACGAGCCCTCCAGACGAACGTGCACACGAACTCCTTCGCCTGGCGTGGAACGGATCTCGAACACACCGCCCGCGTCGCGCACACGATCCCGCAACCCGTCGAGGCCGTAGCCGTGCGGGGTGTCCGGGCCGAAACCGCGGCCATCGTCCGTGACGGACAGCTCGACGCCGGACGAGTAGTCGAGTGAGACGGTGACGTTCGAGGCGTGTGCGTGCTTGCGGACGTTCGCCAGCGCCTCCTGCGTGACGCGGAGCAGCGTGACTTCGCTGTTGGGAGGCAACGGCCGGTACTCACCCTCGACCTTCATCGACGCGGTGAGCCCGAGTTCGCGGCCCAACCGCGCTGTCAGGCGTTCGAGTGCGGCGGGCAGGGCGGCGCCGTTCAGTGCGGCAGGGGTGAGTGCGGCGACGAGCGCGCGGATCTCGGCGAGGTTCTCGGCGGTGGTCTGTTCGGCGAGCGCGAGGTGGTGGTCGCGCAGGACCGGGTCGGTGGCCGTTCTGGCTGCACGCAAGAGAAGCAGCACCGAGGTCGCGCCCTGGGCGAGCGTGTCGTGGAGGTCACGGGCGAGCCGTTCGCGTTCGGTGAGCACGCCTGCCTCGTGGCTCACGTCCGCCAACTCTGCCCGTTCGCGGCTCTGCGCGATGATCCGGGCGATCCAGAGGCCCAGCATCACCGCCGGGATCACGCTGAGGAAGATGATCACCGCCGCGCCGACCGAGTCCTTGCTGAAGCGGCCGGTCACCAGCACGATGACGCCGATCGACATGGATGTCAGTGCGGTGGCCCAGATCGCCAGGCGAGGTTGCAGCAACGACCAGATGTGCGGGTACAAAGCGAAGAACAGCACCGAAAGCGCGGGCACGAGAGCGAACATCGCGACCACGAGCGGAATCGCGACGGCCACGTACCGCACGCCGCGTGCGTCGCGCTGAAGTGGTGCTCCGACGCGCCAGTACCAGACGGACAACGCGGCCAGCAGCACCAGCGCGACCGGTTGGGGACGGTCCTCCGCGAGCACCAGCACGACGCCGACCAGGGCGAACACGGCGAAGGTGACGTGCCAGGCGACCTTGGTGCGGTCCCAGGCGTCTTCGGAGGACACCGGGAAACTGTGCGGCCGCACGCGCGAAAACACCAGTAGCCGGTCGACTGAGAGCGAAACCCACCGGTCCGTCGATGCGACCGGAACACCGATCGAGCCAGGATTTCCGGCCATGACGAAGAAGAAGTCCGGACTGGTCCTGCTGATCCTGTCCATGGTCTACGCGGCCGTGATCGCCCTGCTCGCCGTCTCGGATTCGAGCGCGCTCACCGCCGTCGCGATCGCCGGGGGAGCGTTGCTCGGCATCGGCTGGGCGACGGTCGGATACCTGTCCGCCCAGAAGTCGTAACAGAAGAGCTAGGCCGCCACCGACTGCCGTGCCAGCGCCTCGTCGTACCGGTCCAGCACCAGCTGGGCCACCTCGACGTCGTCGCCCAACGGCCGTGCCACCACCGCGCCAGGTGCCAGCGTTGCGACCTTGTCCGGCAGCAATCCCGGTGCGAGGAACCAGGACGCGACCGCGATCCGCTGGGCGCCCCTCATGCGCAACCGCTCGATCGCCTCGGGCACGGTCGGCGAGGCGATCGACGCGAACGCCGCCTCCACCCCTGCCCACCCCGACTCGCGAGCCCACCGCCGGGCGACGCGCGCCACGGCCTCGTTCGCCGGAGCGTGCGAGGACCCGGCGCCGGCGAGCACGACGCCCAGCGACCGGTCGCCGAAGTCCACGCCGGCCTCGGAAAGCCGTCGCAGGGCCGCCGACTCCAGCCGTGGATCCGGCCCGAGCACGTCGGTGACCACAGCGGGTACCCGAGACTCGGCCACTGCGGCCGGGACGTCGACGCGGGCGTGATAAGCCTTGCCCAGCAACAAAGGAACGACCACCGCCGGCCCGCGCAGCACGTCGCTCAACCGAGGCGCGCACAGGTCGAGAAAGCACCCGCGCACGTCCAGCTCTGGACGCAACGACCGCACGACGTCCAACAGAGCGTGGATCGACGCGGCCGATCGAGGATCACGGCTGCCGTGTGCGACAGCGACAAGCGGAATCACAGCGCTCCCGTCAATCCACGAGCCCGCAGCACGGCGCGCTCCAACGGGCGGAACAACAGCAGTTCGATCCCGATGCCCACCAACAGGATCAGGAAGATCGCCGCGATCACCATGTTGATGTCGTTCAACGACGACCCGTTGTGCAGGTACTGACCGAGCCCGACGCCGAGCTGGGGCGAGGTCGCGATGATCTCCGCGGCCATCAGCGACCGCCACGAGAACGCCCAGCCCTGCTTCAACCCGGCCAGATATCCTGGCAGCGCGGCGGGCAGCAGGATGTGCCGCGCCGAAGCCAGCCGGCCGGCTCCGAGCGCACGTCCGACGCGAGGCAGCAGCGGCGGGATCTGGTCGATGCCCGCCACCAGGCCGTTCGCGATCGACGGCACCGAGCCCATCAGCACCACGAAGTAGATCGTCGACGGCGTCACGCCGAACCACAGGATCGCCGCCGGAACCCAGGCCACCGAGGGAAGTGACTGCAGGCCGGTCAGCAACGACCCGATCGCCGCGCGCACCACCCGCACCTTGGCGACCAGCAACCCGAGCGGCGTCGCGATCAGCACCGCCGCGAGGAACCCGAGCACCGCGCGGTGCAACGAGGTCCACAGGATGCCGAACGCCTCGCCGGTCGAGATCGAGCGAACGAGCTCGTCCCACACGTTGACCGGAGCCGGCAACTGGAACTCCGGCAGGATCGCCGAAGCCCACAACGCCTGCCACACGCCCAAAAGCAGTGCGAAAGCGATGATCGGTGGCACGCCCGTCTTCAGGAAACGGCGCCAGATCGGCGGCCTCTGCGCCTCTACGGGCACATCGAGCGCGTCGAGGCCGGCGCCGACCTTGTCGAGCGTGTCAGGAGGCGTGGCCACTGATGACCTCTCGCAGATGGGTGTTGATCTCGTCGAGAACCTCGTTCGAGGAGTCCGTGACGTCCCACTCGCGCACGACGCGGCCGGGACGTGAGGACAGCAGCACGACGCGCTGGCCGAGGCGCACGGCCTCACGCACGTCGTGCGTCACAAAGATGATCGCGGTGTTCGTGGTCTCCCACACGCGCAGCAACTCGCTCTGCAGCACGTCCCGCGTGATGGCGTCCAGCGCCGCGAACGGCTCGTCCATCAGCAGCAGGGCGGGAGAACCGTCCGCGGAGACGGTGGCCGAGGCCAGCGCGCGAGCCAGAGCCACGCGCTGACGCATACCACCGGAAAGCTCGTGCGGACGCTTGTCCGCGACGTCACCGAGCCGCACGAGCTCCAGCAGGTCCAACGCACGACGCTTGCGCGCCAAGCGGCCGATACCGGCGAAACGCAGCGCCAGTTCGACGTTGCGCGCGGCGGTGAGCCACGGCATGAGCGCGGGCTCCTGGAACATCACGGCCGGGCGCGACGTGTTGAGCTGAAGCTCACCCGACGTCGCGCCGTCCAGGCCGGCGACGATGTTCAGCAGCGTGCTCTTGCCGCAGCCCGACGCGCCGAGGAGGCACACGAACTCACCCGGCTTGACCTTGAGGTCGACGCCGTCGAGCGCCACCACGGCCGAGTTGCCGTGGCCGAACACCTTGCGGACGCCGATCAGTTCGACGGCGGTGTCCACAGTGGGCAGAACAGTGGTCTCGAGCGTGGCGGTCATGGTCCGTGTCCCCTCGGAAGTTACTTCTGGTCCAGTCCGGCTGCTTGCACCTGCGGCTTGCCCTGTGCCTGAAGAACCTTGTTCAGCAACGTGAAGTCGGCGTACCCGGCGACGTTCGCGGCCTCCTTGGCCACACCCGCCGTGACGGCGTCCTTCGCGAGCTGCGGGAAGTGCTTGGCCTGCGCGTCCGTCGTGAGCTCGATGTTGTCCCACGCGGCATCGAGGACCTTGTCGCCGAGCTTCTTGGAGGTGAGCTTCTCCAGCGCGGCGTTCACGGTCTTCTTGGCCTCGTCCTTGTTGCCCTTGGCCCAGTCGATCGCCGCCACGTGACCCTTCAGCACGGCCTCGACCGTCTCCGGGTGCTCCTGCAGGAACTTCGTCCGCACGATGATCACCGTCGTCGGGAACGCCCCGCCGTCCCACAGGGTCTTCTCGTCCAGCAGCACCTTCGCGCCCGCCTCCGCGACCACGCGTGCGGACCAGGGCTGCGGCAGCCACGCGGCCTGGATGTCGCCCTTCTTGAACAGGTCGAGCGACGCCGCGTTCTCCACGTTCTGGACGGTGACCTGGCCGGTGAGGTTCTTCTCCGCCAGGTACTTCTTCAGCGACACGTCCTGCGTGTTCGCGAGCTGAGGCGTGGCGACGACCTTGCCCTTGAGGTCCTCGATCGAGTTGATCTCGGGCTTCACCACGAGCTGCGCACCACCCGAGGTCGCGCCCGCGATGAGCTTCACGGCCTCGCCCTTGGACTTCGCGTAGGCGTTGATGGCGGGGCCGGAACCGATGTACGCGATGTCGAGGGACTCACCCAGCAGCGCGTTCACCTCGTCCGGGCCCGCGTTGAACGTCTGCGTGGTGAGCTTGGTGTTGCCGATCTCCTTGGCGAACAGGCCCTTTTCGACGCCGATCAACGCGGCGGCGTGGGTGACGTTCGGGAAGTACCCGATGCGGACCTCGGACGCGGCACCCTTCGACTGGGCGGCGGGAGTGTCACTGGAACCGGCGCGGCTGCAACCGGACAGGGCTGTCAGTGCGATGAGAGCGACGGCGATGGCGGGCTTGAGGTTCACGGGGAAAAGGCCTTTCAGGGACCGGGGGAGACGAGGGCATGGGTGTCGGGGGCAGCGGCGCTACCCCCGGTACAGCTCTCCACGCCGTCCTCAAGCAGCGGCAGCGGAGCCCCGACCAGTCCGGCGGCGAGCGTGGAACCGTCACTCGCGTCGATCACCAGGAAGGACCCGGTGCGCCGGCTGAAGCTGTAGTCGTCCAGCGGAACGGGCTCTGCCAGCCGCAGAGCCACTCGGCCGATCTCGTTCAGCTCCAACGAGGCAGGGCTGTCCACACTGGACAGGTTCTGCTCGTCGAAGCGGTCGCGCAGGTCGGTGACCATCGCCTGCACGGTGCGCGTGCCGTGCTTGACGAGGACTCGGGCACCGGCGCGCAGAGGCTTCTCCGCGAGCCAGCACAGCGTGGCGTCCAGCTCGTCGGTGACGTTGGGCTCGTTGCCCGCCACCGAGATCAGGTCGCCGCGCGAGATGTCGATGTCGTCGGCCAGCAGCAACGTCACGGACTGACCGGCCGCCGCCTCCGTCAGTTCGCCGTCCGCCGTGTCGATCTTCGTGACGGTCGAGCGACGGCCCGACGGCAGCACGACGACCTCGTCACCGGGCTTGATCGTGCCCGCCGCGACCAGACCGGCGTACCCGCGGTAGTCGAGGTGCTCCGCCGTGCGCGGGCGGATCACGTACTGCACCGGGAACCGGAACGGCGCGTCGTGCGGGTCGGGCTCGACCGGCACGTTCTCCAGGTGCTCCAGCAGGGTCGGGCCGGAGTACCAAGGCGTGTTCGCGGACTTGTCCACGACGTTGTCGCCGGCGAGCGCCGAGACCGGGATCTCGACGACCGCGTCCTCGGTGTAGCCGAGAGCCGTGGCGTGCGCGGTGAACTCCTTGGAGATGCGGGAGAACGTCACCTCGTCGTAGTCCACGAGGTCGATCTTGTTGACCGCGAGGACCAGGCGCGGAACACCGAGCAGCGCGAGAACCGCCGCGTGCCGGCGGGTCTGCTCGATGACGCCCTTGCGCGCGTCGACGAGCAGGACCGCGAGCTGCGCGGTGGAGGCGCCGGTGACCGTGTTGCGGGTGTACTGCACGTGGCCGGGGGTGTCCGCGAGCACGAAAGAGCGCTTGGGCGTGGCGAAGTACCGGTACGCCACGTCGATCGTGATGCCCTGCTCGCGTTCCGACCTCAGGCCGTCGACGAGCAGCGACAGGTCCGGCGTCGCGAGACCGCGGTCGGCGCTCGCGCGGTGCACGGCGTCGAGCGTGTCCGCGAGCACGGACTTGGTGTCGTAGAGCAACCTGCCGACGAGCGTGGACTTTCCGTCGTCCACGCTGCCTGCGGTAGCCAGCCTCAACAGGTCGCTCATTTAGAAGTAGCCCTCCCGCTTGCGGTCTTCCATGGCGGCCTCGGACAGCCGGTCGTCGGCCCGCGTGGCGCCGCGCTCGGTCAGTCGTGACGCTGCGACCTCGGCGATCACCGCGTGGATGTCGGCGGCGTCGGACTCGACGGCACCCGTGCAGGAGCCGTCACCGACCGTGCGGTAGCGAACTGTCTTGCGCAGCAACGTTTCGCCGTCGCGCGCCGTGCCCCACGGGCCTTCGGCGAGCCACATGCCGTCGCGCAGGAACACGTCGCGCTGGTGCGAGTAGTAGATGTCCGGCAGCTCGATGACCTCGCGCTCGATGTAGTTCCAGACGTCGAGCTCGGTCCAGTTCGACAGCGGGAACACGCGGACGTGCTCGCCGGCGCGGTGCCGGCCGTTGTAGAGGTTCCACAGCTCGGGACGCTGGCGCTTCGGGTCCCACTGGCCGAACGCCGTGCGCAGGCTGAAGATCCGCTCCTTGGCGCGGGCGCGTTCCTCGTCCCTGCGTCCGCCGCCGAAGACCGCGTCGTACTTGTGCTGCGTGATGGAGTCCAGCAGCGGCACGGTCTGCAGCGGGTTGCGGGTGCCGTCCGGACGCTCTTCGAGGCGGCCGTCGTCGATCCAGTCCTGGACCTTCGCGACCTCCAGGCGCAGACCGTGTTGCGCGACGACGCGGTCGCGGAACTCGATGACCTCGTCGAAGTTGTGCCCGGTGTCGACGTGCAGCAGCGGGAACGGCACCGGCGCCGGGTAGAACGCCTTGATCGCGAGGTGCAGCAGCAGCGTCGAGTCCTTGCCGCCGGAGAAGAGGATCACCGGCCGGTCGAACTCGCCCGCGACCTCGCGGAAGATGTGGATCGCCTCGGATTCGAGACGCCCCAACGTGTCCAGTGCAAGCCTCATCCGTGCAACCCACATTCCGTCTTCGACTGGCCCGCCCACCGGCCGCTGCGGGCGTCCTGCCCCGGCAACGGCTTCGCGGTGCACGGAAGACAGCCGATGGAGGGATATCCCTCCTGCACCAGCAAGTTCTCGAGGATGCCCTTCTCGCGGATGTAGGCGTTGAACTCGTCGTCGCTCCACGGCGCGATCGGGTTGATCTTCACCAGGCCGTTGCGGTCGTCCCACTGCACGATCGGCGTGTTCGCGCGGGTGGGCGCGTCGACGCGGCGCACACCGGTGACCCAGGCGTCGTACTTCGCGAGCTCCCGCCGCAGCGGCACGACCTTGCGCAGGTTGCAGCACTTGGCCGGATCCGACTGGTACAGCAGGCCGAACTCCGCCTCCTGGTCTTCGACCGACTGCTCGGCGGCGGCGTTCACGATGCGCACGTCCGGGTAGACGACACCGACGGCGTCACGCACGCCGATGGTCTCCGGGAAGTGGTAGCCCGTCTCCAGGAACAGCACGTCGAAGTTCGGCTTCACCTTGGCGGCGAGGTCGATCAGCACGGCGTCCTGCATGTTCGAGGCGACGATGTAGTTGTCGCCGAACGTCCGCGCGACCCACTCCAGCGCCTCTTCGGCGTTCGCGTCCCTCAGCTCCAGCTCCGCGGCCTCGGCGACGATCTTGAGGTCTTCCTTCAGATCGCTCACTTCTTCACCTCCTGCGGCAGGTTGAGCCCGACGAACGAGACCTTGAAGACGCGCCGGCATCCGGTGCAGAGCCACGCGTAGCTGGGTTCCTCCTGCGGGCGAAGGTCCTCGTCGCCGCAGTAGGGGCAGTAGAACGGCGTCGCGCGTTCGCTCATCGCAGGTCACCCTCCTCAGCGCGCGCGACCCACTGAGCGAAACGTTCGTCTTCTTCGCGCTGTGCGACGAAGTTCCGCACCACGCGTTCGACGTAGTCGGCGAGCTCGGCCGCGGTGACCTTGTGGCCGCGCAGCTTCCGGCCGAACCCGGCGTCGAGGCCGAGACCGCCGCCGAGGTGCACCTGGAAGCCCTCGACCTGGTTGCCGTTGTCGTCCGTGACGATCTGGCCCTTGAGCCCGATGTCCGCGGTCTGGATGCGGGCGCAGGAGTTGGGGCAGCCGTTGATGTGCACGGTGATCGGCGCGGTGACGCCGTCGACGATGTCCTTGAGGTTGGCCTCGAGCTGCGTGACGAGGTCGTTGGCCCGCGCCTTGGTCTCGACGATCGCGAGCTTGCAGAACTCGATGCCGGTGCAGGCCATGATGCCCCGGCGCCACGGCGACGGGTCGACCTGCAGGCCCAGCTTGGCGAGATCGCTCTTGAGCGTCTTGACCTCTGCTTCCGGCACGTCCAGCACGATGATCTTCTGCTGCGGCGTGAACCGGACCCGGCCGGAGCCGGCGCGTTCGGCGAACTTCGCGACCTCGACCAGGATCGAGCCGGACACCCGGCCCGCGACCGGCGCGGCACCGACGTAGAAGAGACCGTCCTTCTGCTGGTGCACACCGATGTGGTCGAGCTGCTGGCTCAGCACCTCCGGCGCGGGACCGTCGATCATCTTGCGCTTGAGGTACTCGTCCTCCACGACCTGGCGGAACTTCTCCGGGCCCCAGTCGGCGACGAGGAACTTGATCCGCGCGCGGTGCCGGAGCCTGCGGTAGCCGTAGTCGCGGAAGACGCTGATGACGGCTTCCCACACGTCGGGAACCTCGTCGAGCGGCACCCACGCGCCGAGTCGCTTGCCCAGCATGGGGTTCGTGGACAGGCCGCCGCCGACCCAGAGGTCGAAGCCGGGCCCGTGCTCGGGGTGGTTCACGCCGACGAACGCGATGTCGTGGATCTCGTGCGCGACGTCCTGCAGGCCGGAGATGGCCGTCTTGAACTTGCGCGGCAGGTTGGAGAACCGCGGGTCGCCGATGTAGCGCTCGAGGATCGTGTCGATCGCCGGCTGGCCGTCGATGATCTCGTCGACGGAGATGCCCGCGACCGGCGAACCGAGGATGACGCGCGGGCTGTCGCCGCACGCCTCCATCGTGGTCAGGCCGACGGCTTCGAGCTTCTGCCAGATCGTGGGAACGTCCTCGACCCGGATCCAGTGGTACTGGATGTTCTGCCGGTCGGTGATGTCCGCGGTGTCGCGCGCATAGGTCTGCGAGATCTCACCGAGGACCGTCAGCTGCTCTGTGGTGAGCGCACCGCCGTCGCTGCGGACGCGCATCATGAAGAACTCGTCGTCCAGCTCTTCCGGCTCGAGCGTGGCCGTGCGGCCGCCGTCGATGCCGGGCTTGCGCTGGGTGTACAGGCCGTACCAGCGGAACCGTCCGCGCAGGTCGGCTGGGTCGATCGAGTCGAAACCGCCGTGGGCGTAGATGTTCTCGATGCGGGCGCGGACGTTGAGCGGGTTGTCGTCCTTCTTGCTCCGCTCGTTGGGGTTCAGCGGCTCTCGGTATCCGAGTGCCCACTGCCCCTCGCCGCGACGCTGCTTGGCGCGCGGTGACGTCTGCGGCGTGGCCATCGCCATCCTCCGGGGTTTCGAGCGCTCGGTGCGCGTGCGAGCCCGGAGGTGCTTGTGGTGGGGGCGTCGTCAGCGCGCCGGGCGCTGACGGGAACAAATCAGCGCGCGGTCATGCCGAACGACGGCACATCGCGCTGGAGACACGACGGAAGTCGACGTGGCGGCGGGCCACGAGGCGGACTCCAGTCGAATGCATGACCTCAGTGTGCATGGCGTCCAGTGCATGGTCCACCGCCAACCGAATGCTGAGATTGACGAGGGGAAGTTGACATCCTAGGCTGGTTTCACTCCGTAATATCTCTGTCACCGACAGACACATTCGCTGGCTGGACACCGCCGTTCGGGCTGTGTGGTGGACACTGGGCGTCATGCCCTCCGCTTTGCCCGAAGGCGAGCCCGCGCCCGCCGACGGTTCGCTCCCCGCTTCCGCTGTCTCCGGTGTCGGTTCCCGCCCGTTCGGCATCTACGTGCACGTGCCGTTCTGCGCGACCCGCTGCGGCTACTGCGACTTCAACACCTACACGCCCGGCGAACTCGGTTCGTCCGCGTCGCCGGAGTCGTGGCTGGAGGGCCTGCGCCGCGAACTGGACCTCGCCGCCTCCGTTCTGGGCTCTCCTCCGCCCGCCTCGACGGTCTTCGTGGGCGGCGGCACCCCGTCGCTGCTGGGGGTGCCGGGCCTGACTGATGTGTTGGACGCGGTAAATCAGTCGTTCGGCCTGGCTCCGGGCGCCGAGGTGACCACGGAGTCGAACCCGGAGTCGACCTCGCCTGAGTTCTTCGCCGGTATCCGGTCTGCTGGATACACCCGAGTGTCGCTCGGTATGCAGTCTGCGGCCCGGCATGTTCTCGCTGTTCTGGACCGCAAACACACACCTGGCCGCGCGCTGGACGCCGCTCGCGAGGCCCGCGCCGCCGGGTTCTCGCACGTGAACCTGGACCTGATTTACGGCACACCGGGGGAGCGGCCCTCGGATCTGGCCGAATCCCTGGACACCGTGCTGGAGTCGGGCGCCGACCACGTGTCCGCGTACGCGTTGATCGTGGAGGACGGCACCGGTCTGGCCCGGCGCATCCGCCGCGGCGACCTGCCGATGCCCGACGACGACGTGCTGGCCTCGTCCTACGAACTGGTCGACTCGACGCTCTCCGGCGCCGGCTTCTCCTGGTACGAGGTCTCCAACTGGGCGACCTCCGCCGAAGCCCAGTGCCGGCACAACGTCCTGTACTGGAAGGGCGCCGACTGGTGGGGCTTCGGCCCCGGCGCGCACAGCCACGTCGGCGGCGTGCGGTTCTGGAACGTGAAGCACCCGGCCCGGTACTCGTCGCTGCTCGCCGAGGGGAAGTCGCCCGCGGCGGGGCGTGAGCTGTTGTCGGACGAGGACCGGCGGGTGGAGCGCGTGCTGCTCGAACTGCGCCTCGCCTCGGGCCTGCCGATCGACGTGCTGGACAGCGCCGGACGCGAAGAGGCCAAGCAGGCCGTCGCCGACGGGCTGCTCGAGCCGTTCGACGACCGTTGCGTGCTGACCGACCGCGGCCGCCTGCTCGCCGACGCCGTGGTCAGGCGCCTGCTGCCGTGATCAGCGGGCGCGCACGTCGTGCTGGCTGCGCACCTCGGTGACCACCTGCCCGTCCCTGCGATAGGTCACGGTGGCCCACCAGAGACCGTCCTGGCGCCTTACCCGCTCCCAGACCAGCGTGCCCTCCCACCACTCGTCATCGCTGTGCACCAGGCATGGTTTCCCCTCGTCGGGCGGCTCATCGTCGGGCGGCCGGAGCCACCTCACGTTGTCCACGTTTGGACCCTAGCGACCACCACCGACAATTTCGCTACGGTCGCGGGACCTTGATGTTCGCGTAGCGGTCCCACCCCTCGGAGATCCGTTTCGCGTACAGGTCTGCCTGCGCCGCGTCGATCACCCAGTTCCACTCCCCGGTCGGCGGCGCCGGATACGCCCTCACCTGTGCCGCAACGGTTTGCGCCTCGTCGAGGCCCACCCAGATGGAACGGGCGAGGTCGGCAGACGGCTGCTGCACGTAGATCCGGTAGCCGAAGTAAGCCTTCGCGACCGCCCGGTGCAGCTTCGCGGTCAGCACGGTCCGCTCGAAGTAGGCCTTCAGTTGCGCGTAGTCGTTGGGACGCAACAGCTTCCGGACGTGTTCGACGTCGCGCAACGAGGCCTCGGCGAGCTGCACGCCGTGGTTCTTCTCGACGTTGAGGTAGGCGAGGTACTCCGGCGTCATCAGGTTGCCGGGCGTGACCCAGCCGCGGTCGAGCACGTAGCCGGCCTCGCGGCGCAGGATGCCGTCGGTCTTGCAGTGCGGCGGCGACAGGTGGTTCGCGACGTCGATCCAGTAGTGGAACTTCTTGTTCACGCCGTGCCGCACGAACGTCTCCGGCGGGTCGATCCATTTGCCGGACACGCTGCGGTGGTAGCTGGAGCAGTACGGGTCGTAGTCCAGGCGCGAGTGGTTCGCGCTGTTGCTGCCCAACGTGTAGAGCGTCGACGTGACGATTTCCGGCGAACGGGCGAGCGCTCGGGCCACCCAGGGCGAGGCGAGCAGGCCGTACTTGCGGGCCGCGAACTCCAGGTAGATCTGGGAGTTCGACGCGCCTTCCGACGCGCGTTTCAGGGCGAACAGGTTGATCTCGGTCGGGGTGCCCACGATGCGCGACTCGTCGTAGCGGTCGGTGCGGGCGACGTAGCCGATCACGTTGGGCAGCTTGCGGTAGTGCCTGAGGCGGTCGGCGTGCTCGGCGACGAACGCGTTCGCGATCTTGCCCTGGCCGTTGTACTCGCCGGTGGTGTCGTACTCGATCAGCACCGGGCGCTTGATGCGCGGGACCGTGACGTCGATCGGGTGGGTGAGGAAGAAGTCGTGCGGCTGGGCCTTGGCCATCACGCGCACGCGCTGGTTCTGGACGCGGTCGATCGCGCCGATCGTGCGGTCCATCTCGGCGGGGTAGTAGCCGAACGTGCGCAGGTACAGCAGCATGCCGCGTTCGTCGATCACCGACGCGATCTGGTCGACGAGGTAGGCGAGCTTCTCCTCGGCGGTTTTCAGGCGCGTGGAGTGCTGGTTCTCGACGCGGGCGCCGGTCTCGATGAACGTCAGGATGATCGAGTCGACCCGTGGCACCAGGTCGAGCATCGCGCGGTAGTCGCCGCGGAACCAGTCCCAGAACGCCGGGTTGTCCAGGTCGATCGTGCCGCCGGGGCCGGTGCGGAACTCGGCGGGGTAGTAGGTGAGGTTGTAGAGGGCGTGGTCCCAGGCGGCGACCTCGCGGACGCCCGAGTCGTGCGCCAGGTCGGTGAGCCGGTTCACCTGCGCCTGTCTGCGCGGATCGTGGACCTCCTGCAGGTCGTGCACCACCTCGTGGGACAGTTGCAGGTGATTGACCTGGTACTTCTTCGCGGAGGCGATCACCGCGTCCGCGCCGGCGTCGCTGTCGGAGAGGATCGTCCAGCCCCTGATGGAGTTCCGGCTCGAACCATCCGCCAGCGCGGCACCGGGCGGAGCGAGCAGGGTCACTCCCAGCAGCAGACACAACAACTTGCGCATGCGCACCCCTCACTCGACCGGGGCGGCGGCGGCTCTACCCAACGGCTCGACTGAGTCGTCAGTCAAGGGAACGGGCCGGTTCTGCGGTGTTTACATGAGCGCCGGCGCAGCACGAGTCCGAAGCGAGCGCCCGGCAGGAAACCGGCTGGGTAAACTCGGGAGCACGGGACACGGAGGTGAACAGCGTTGAACGCCGATGAGCGTCGGTTCGAGGTGCTTCGCGCCATCGTCGCCGACTACGTGTCCAACCAGGAACCCGTCGGGTCGAAGGCCCTGGTCGACCGGCACAACCTGGGTGTGTCGAGCGCGACCGTGCGCAACGACATGGCCGCGCTGGAGGACGAGGGCTACATCGCCCAGCCGCACACCAGCGCCGGGCGCGTGCCGACGGACAAGGGCTACCGGCTCTTCGTCGACAAGCTGAGCGAGATCAAGCCGCTCTCGCAGGCGGAGAAGCGGGCGATCCGGAGTTTCCTCGACGGGGCGCTCGACCTCGACGACGTGATGCGCCGCAGCGTGCGGTTGCTCGCGCAGCTCACCAGGCAGGTCGCGGTGATCCAGGTGCCGACCCTGTCCCGTGCGGCCGTGCGGCACCTCGAAGTGCTGCCGATCACACCGTCCCGGCTGATGCTGGTGCTGATCACCGACACCGGCCGCGTCGACCAGCGGATCGTCGAGCTGGGCGACGTGATCAGCGAGGAGCACACGGCGCAGCTGCGCGGCGTGCTGAACCAGGCGATGGCGGGTCAGCGACTGGCCGACGCCTCGGCCAAGGTCGCCGAGCTGCCGGAAGAGGTTCCGCCGAACCTGCGCGACCCGATGCTCCGGGTCGCTACCGTGCTGATCGAAACGCTGGTGGAGCACCCGGAGGAACGGCTGGTGCTCGGCGGCACCGCGAACCTCACCCGCAACATCACGGACTTCCCGGGCTCGCTCCGGCAGGTGCTGGAGGCGCTGGAGGAACAGGTGATCGTGCTCAAGCTGCTCGCCGCCTCCCGCGACCCCGGTCGTGTGCTGGTGCGCATCGGCGAGGAGAACGAGGCGGCTGAGATGCGCAGCACTTCAGTGGTGTCCATCGGCTACGGCAGCCGTGACAATCCGCTCGGGGGTCTCGGCGTCGTGGGACCGACGCGCATGGACTACCCCGGAACAATGGCGGCCGTCCGCGCGGTTGCCAACTACGTCGGTGAGATCCTGACCGGTCGTTGACCAGAAACTTCTTGAACTTGAGATGAACACGAAAGCGAACAAGGTGGCCAGGGATTACTACGGCATCCTCGGTGTCTCGCAGAACGCGACACAGGATGAGATCAAGCGCGCCTATCGCAAGCTCGCCAGGCAGCTGCACCCGGACGTCAATCCCAGCGAGGAGGCCCGCTTCAAGGAGGTGACGGCCGCCTACGAGGTGTTGTCGAACCCCGAGAAGCGCCGCGTCGTCGACCTGGGTGGCGACCCGCTCGACTCGGGCGGCGGTGGTCGTCCCGGCGGTGACCCGTTCGCGGGCTTCGGCCTCGGCGACATCATGGACGCCTTCTTCGGCGCCTCGACCGGTGGCGGCCGTGGTCCGCGCAGCCGGGTGCAGCCGGGCTCCGACGCGTTGATCCGGCTCGACATGACGCTGGAGGAGTGCGCGGCCGGTGCGACCCGCGAGCTGACCGTCGACACCGCGATCCTGTGCGACCGCTGCCACGGCGCGGGAACCCAGAACAACTCCAAGCCGGTCCAGTGCGACACCTGCAACGGCCGCGGCGAGGTCCAGTCGGTGCAGCGCTCGTTCCTCGGCCAGGTCGTGACGTCGCGCCCGTGCCCGGTGTGCCGCGGCTTCGGCGAGGTCATCCCTGACCCGTGCCAGCAGTGCGCCGGCGACGGCCGCACGCGGTCGCGCCGCACGATCTCCGTGAACATCCCCGCCGGTGTCGCCGAAGGCATGCGCGTGCGCCTCGCGGGCCAGGGCGAGGTCGGCCCCGGCGGCGGCCCGGCCGGCGACCTCTACGTCGAGGTCGAGGAGCACCCGCACGAGATCTTCGAACGCGACGGCGCCGACCTGCACTGCATCGTGCAGATCCCGATGACGACGGCAGCCCTGGGCGCCACGTTGCCGCTGAAGACGTTGGACGGCGAGGAAGAACTGCAGATCGACCCCGGCACGCAGCCGAACACGCAGCTCGTGATGACGGGCCGCGGCATGCCGAAGCTGCGCTCCACCGGCCGCGTCGACGGCCGCGGCGACCTGCACGTGCACCTCGAGGTCGTCGTGCCGACCAAGCTCGACGCAGCGCAGTCGTCGTTGCTGCGCGACCTGGCCGAGATGCGTGGCGAGAACGAGCCTTCGTTGTCGCACAACGGCAAGGGCAGCGGCGGTCTGTTCTCCCGACTGCGTGCCTCGCGCGGCCACCGGTGACCCTGGCGGTCTTCCTCGTCGAGGTGTTGCCCTCCGGCGAGGAGTTCGTGCTGGACGGCCCCGAAGGCCGGCACGCCGCCACGGTGAAGCGTCTGCGCGTGGGTGAGGAACTCGTGCTGTCAGACGGTTCCGGTGTGCTGGCGCGCTGTTCGGTCGTTGCCGTCGAGCGCGACGCCTTGTCGTTGCGCGTGCTCGAGCGCACGGTCGAGCCCGAACCAACGCCGCGTGTCGTGCTGGCGCAGGCGTTGGTGAAGGGCGACCGCGGCGAGCTCGCCGTCGAACTGGCCACCGAGGCCGGTGTGGACGGTGTGGTGCCGTGGCGCGCGTCCCGGTGCGTGGCGAAGTGGGAAGACGGCCCGCGCGGCGCGAAAGCGTTGGGCCGCTGGCGATCCACGGTTCGTGAGGCGGCGAAGCAGGCCCGGCGTTCGCGAGTGCCGTTCGTCGACGAACCCGTGAGCACGACTCAGCTGTCTCATCGCGTGTCGTCGTCCGCGTTGACGCTCGTGTTGCACGAGAGCGCGACCGACCGTCTTGCCGACGTGCCGCTGCCCGCTTCCGGAGATGTGCTGCTCGTCGTCGGTCCCGAGGGTGGAATCACGCCGGAGGAACTCGACGCGTTGCGATCTTCGGGCGCGCGGATCGTCCGATTGGGTCCAACCGTTCTGCGTGCATCTACCGCCGCGGCGGTTGCTCTTGGTGCGCTCGGGGTACTCACTACTCGGTGGTGACCCCGATCACTCGCAAGGTGAACATCGGATGGATTGGCTTGACGCAAGTTGTAGCGAATCGCAGGCCGATGGGGTTACCCTAGTTCGCAGAGGGGCCGATTGGTCTATCCGGAAACGGAGTAGACGGTTAGACCCTTCTAACTAAAGGACTCGCCGGACACCTCCCCCCTCGGTCCGGCGTCGGCGCCTCGCGGCGAAGCGACCCCCAGGCTTCGGACCGCGAGGCGCCTCCATATTTCTTTCGCCTTTGCTGCTCGGCGCCTGCGGCGCCTCGCCGCGCGGCGAAATATGCGTGTCTTGTGGGGGCCGAGCCCCCACACCCCGCGCCGGGGACAAGCCCCCGGACCCCCGCCGGCTCGGCGCTTCGCGCCGCGCCGGCTCGGCGCTTCGCGCCATCGCGGCTCCCATTCGTTCGCCTGTCGCCCTTTGCGGCTTCACGTAAGTTCTGCGTGTGCAGCGAATTGCTTACGGTGACCATCCCAGTCAGTTCGGCGAGCTTTATCTGCCCGAGGGCGCGACTCAGGGTGCTGTTGTCGTCATTCACGGTGGTTTTTGGCATCAGCGCTATGGGCTGGAGCTCGGCCGGCCGCTCGCGGACGTGCTCGTCGCCGACGGATTTGCCGTCTGGAACATCGAATACCGGCGCGTGAGTGGCGGTGGGGGATGGCCGCAAACCGGCGATGACGTTCTCGCCGCCATCTCCGCCGTCGACATCGGGCCCGTGGTGACGCTCGGGCACAGCGCTGGAGGGCACCTCGCTGTGTGGGCGGCCAAACACAGCGCGCGAGTGGTCGGAGCGGTGGCCCAGGCGGCGGTGCTCGACTTCACGCAGCACATCACTGCACGGGCGTTGGAGCTGTGCGCCGAAGAGCAGTTCGCGGAGGCTTCGCCCGCTGCACTTGTGCCCATCGGCAAGCCGGTGATCTGCGTGCACGGCGATCAGGACGTGGACGTTCCGGTGGCGCAGAGCATCGGGTTCTGCGAGGTCGAGCCGCAGGCCGAACTCGTCGTGGTGGAGGGGGCCGGGCACATGGACATGATCACGCCGGGCACCGAGTCGTGGGAGAGGTGCCGCGCGGCTGTCGTTCGGCTTGCGCGCGACTGCTAAAAAGGGCCGGTGCCGAAGGTTGTCGACCATGAGGAACGTCGCCGCGAACTAGCCGAGGCGGTGTGGCGCATCGTCCAGCGGGACGGGATCGACCACGCTTCCGTCCGAGCTGTCGCCGCCGAGTCCGGGTGGTCGAGCGGGTCGTTGCGCCACTACTTCCCCACGCAGGACGCGTTGCTCGGGTTCGCGATGGAGCTCGCGTACCGGCGGTTCATCGCACGGCTGGAGAAGATCGACACGTCGGTCAGCCATCGGGAGCTGTTGAGGGCTTTCGCGCACGAACTGCTTGCCCTGGACGACGAGCGACGCGTTGAGGCCACGGTGTTGTTGTCGTTCTTGCCGCGCGCGATGGTCGAACCGTCGTTGCACGAGTTGGAGCGCTACGGCACGCGTGAGCTGTACGGCGAGATCGCGCGCATTCTCACTGCTGCTCAGGAAGCCGGGGAACTGCGGGACGGCGTCGTGCCCATCAAGTCGGCACGGCGGATGGTCGTGCTGATCGACGGGCTCAACATCCACCACGGGCTCGGGCCGGACGAGCTCACGGCCGACGACATGATCGAGGCCGTCGACGAGCAACTGAGCGCCATCTTCGCTTAGCTGGGGGCATGTCCTGTTTGTTCTGCCGCATCGTCGACGGTGAGATTCCCGCGACGATCGTGCACGAGACCAAGACGACGCTGGCGTTCCGCGACCTCCACCCCAAGGCGCCGGTGCACGTGCTGCTCATTCCGCGCGAGCACGTGCCGAACGCCGCCTACCTCACGGGGGACCCCCTCGGCGCCCCTTGCGCCGCCGCGCAGGCGGGCCCCGAGGCCGAGGGCGTGGCCGAATCGGGATACCGGCTGCTGTTCAACACCGGGCCCGACAGCGGGCAGGAGGTCTTCCACGCCCACCTGCACCTGCTGGGAGGTAAGAGGCTCTAACCGAGCGCCTGCAGCAGCGGGGCGTGGTAGCGGGTGCGGTCGCCGGGCAGGTTCTCGGCGCCCCGGACCATCCAGGTGGCCTCGCCCCACGACTCCAGGCCGTGCTGTCGCACGAACGCGATCACCTCCGGGTCGTGCACGTCCACGCGCACGCTGGCAACGCCGGCGGCGCAGTCGGCGATGAGCGCGCACGCGTCGGCCGGGGTGTCCGCGATGAGCGGGCCGATGAGCATCCGGGCGTCGCGCACCTGCCACGTGCCGGCGATGCCGTGGTCGGACACCCTGACGGATCCCATGGCGAGCAGCGACTCCCACAGGTACGGCCGGGTGAGACCGGTGACCTTCGTGTCGAGCGCGACGAGGTCGTCGAGGTCGGCGTGGGTGGCGGTATGCGATGTGTGGGATGCCGGTCCCGTGAAGGTGCCCGCGTGGATGTCGGTGAAGCCCACGCCGTGGAAGCCCAGCTGCTCGTAGAGCGGGCGGCCCATCGACGTCGCGAACAACGTCGAGACATCTGTATCCAGTACATGGGATACCAGCCGGCGGGCGTGACCCTGGCGCGCGGCGCGTTCGGCGACCAGCACCATGCTGACCGACGCCAGCTCCGGGTAGCGCGTCACGATCGTCGTGCCGACCAGGCCTTCATCGTCGAAGAGTCCCCAGCCCTCGCCGTGCGTGAGCAGGAACTCCCACTTCTTCTCCTCGCGCGGCCACGACCGGCTCTCGGCCAGGTCGGAACACGCGGGGATGTCGGCCAGTTCGAGTTGGCGCAGTTCCACAGATCCCCCAGTCATCCGAGCGCGAGCGACGCGGGCGCGAAGTAGCGCGCCCGGTCGCCACCGACGTCGTCGACGCCGTGCACCATCAGCGCGCAGCTCCCGCGCACCTCGTAGCCCTTGTCCAACAGGAACGCCGCCACGTCCGGGTCGCTGACGTCGGCACGCGACGGCCCGGCACCGGCGGCCAGGTCAACGATGATCTCGCACGCCGCCGCCGCGTTCGGCGCCACCAGCGGACCGATGACCAACGTCTCACCCATGCGCCGCGTGCACGCGAAGCCGTCGTCCGCGATGTGTGTTCTGTATGCAGAAGATGGTCCGAACACGTGCGCCCAGAACGCCTCTCGCGTAAACCCGCTCGCCACCCGGTCCAGCGCCACCACCGCGGCCAGGTCAGCGGGTGTCGCCGGCCGCGTCACGCCGGTCGCAGCACCCGCGAGTTCGCCGTGATGGGCCGACGCATGCCCGACCGAGTGAAAGCCGAGCCTTGCGTACAGCGGCTCGCCCATCGAAGTTGCATACAGTACGGACGGGCCCGTATCCAATATATTGGATATCAACGCGCCCGCGATGCCTCTGCGCTCGGCCCACGAGCCGACCAGCACGCCGCTGATCGCCTGCATCTCGGTATAGGGCGTGACCA
Source organism: Lentzea sp. NPDC054927 (assembly GCF_053610285.1). NCBI lineage: Bacteria > Bacillati > Actinomycetota > Actinomycetes > Pseudonocardiales > Pseudonocardiaceae > Lentzea > Lentzea sp. NPDC054927. The sequence continues at coordinate 92,653 of NZ_JBSGXZ010000018.1, read as the reverse complement.
GAGTCGTGCCGAGCAACCCGGTCTCGTCGAATGCCCCGAAGCCCGGACCGAGGGACAGCAGCATCTCCCACTGCGCGGGCGTCCAGCTCCAACCCCGGTCGGTCACGAGCTTCATGCACTCGGGTATGTCGTCGACACCAAGCCTGCGGATCTCCACAGCGCCTGAGCACACACCGTGAGCAATGCGGTAGCCACCCATTTTCGGCCGGACTAGCATCGACGCAACAGATCCGAGCGACAGGAAGCAGGCCGGGGCCACGTGGCCGAAGAAACACAGCAGAGCAACAAGGAAGGTCAGTCCCGGTTCGCCGTGCCCGATGGTGCGGTGCTCAGCCTGCTGGGGTCGCGCGACGAAAACCTCCGGCTCGCCGAGGAGCTGCTCGACGCCGACGTCCACGTGCGCGGGAACGAGATCACCTTGTCCGGCGCCCCCGCCGACGTGGCCTTCGCGGAACGGGTCTTCTCCGAACTCGTCACCCTCGCGAGCCGCGGCCAGGCCGTCGACCAGAACACCGTCCGCCGCACGGTCGCGATGCTGTCCGCGAACGCCGACGAGTCACCGGCCGAGGTCCTGAGCCTGGACATCATCAGCCGCCGCGGCCGCACGATCCGGCCGAAGACGCTGAACCAGAAGCACTACGTCGACGCCATCGACAAGAACACCATCGTGTTCGGCATCGGCCCCGCCGGCACCGGCAAGACCTACCTCGCCATGGCCAAGGCCGTCCAGGCGCTGCAGAACAAGCAGGTCAACCGGATCATCCTCACCCGCCCGGCCGTCGAGGCCGGCGAGCGCCTCGGCTACCTGCCGGGCACGCTCTACGAGAAGATCGACCCGTACCTGCGCCCGCTGCACGACGCGCTGCACGACATGGTCGACCCGGAGACGATCCCGCGCCTCACCCAGGCCGGCACGATCGAGGTCGCACCCCTCGCATACATGCGGGGAAGGACGCTGAACGACGCGTTCATCATTCTCGACGAGGCGCAGAACACGACTCCCGAGCAGATGAAGATGTTCCTCACGCGCCTGGGCTTCGGCTCGAAGGTCGTCGTCACGGGTGACGTCACCCAGGTCGACCTCCCCGGCGGCCAGCGCAGTGGTCTGAAGGTCGTCAGGGACATCCTCGAGGGTGTCGAGGACGTGCACTTCTCGGTGCTGACCAGCCACGACGTGGTGCGTCACCGCCTGGTCGGCGACATCGTCGACGCGTACGAGAAGTGGCAGGTCCAGCAGGACGTCCTGGACCAGAACGGGCCGCACCACGGACCCGGTGCACGCCGGGGGAACCAGCGGCGGGGACGATAGGCGCCGTGAGCATCGAGATCGCCAACGAGTCGGGCGTCGGAGTCGACGAGGGTTCCATCGTCTCCGCCGCCCGCTTCGCGCTGGACCGCATGGGCGTGAGCCCGCTGGCCGAGTTGTCCGTGCTGCTCGTGGAGCTGGACGTGATGGCCGACCTGCACGAGCGCTGGATGGACCTGCCGGGTCCGACGGACGTCATGGCCTTCCCCATGGACGAGCTGGACTCCGCGCGCCGCCCCGACGCCGCGGGCCTCGGCCCGGCGTTGCTCGGGGACATCGTGCTGTGCCCGGCGTTCGCCAAGGACCAGGCCAAGAAGGCGGGCCACGGCCTGCTGGACGAGCTGCACCTGCTGACCGTGCACGGCGTGCTGCACCTGCTCGGCTACGACCACGCGGAGCCCGCTGAGGAGCGTGAGATGTTCACGCTGCAGAACCGCATCCTCGCGGACTTCCGCAACGCGCGGGACGAGGCCGAACGGGCGGCGCATCAGCGCAGCACGGACGACAAGGTGCTCGGCGCGGTCGGGCTCGACGAGAAGAACGAAGAAGCCTGACGCTGATGAGCGAGAACCCTGCCAGTGTGATCGTGCTGGCCGTTCTGCTCGTGCTGGCCGCCGGTGTCTTCGCGTGTGTGGACGCCGCGCTTGGCACCGTGTCACGAGCACGGGTGGAGGCTCTGCAACGGCAGGGCCGCTGGGGCACCGGGCAGTTGCTGCAGGTCCTCAACGACCGGCCGCGGCACGTCAACCTGTTGCTGCTGCTGCGGCTGTTCTGCGAGCTGTTCGCGACGGTGCTCGTCACGGGTGTGTACCTGCAGTACGTGGAACAGGACTGGCTGGCCGTCCTGTACGCGTGCCTGAGCATGCTGGTCGTGTCGTACGTGCTCGTCGGCGTCGGACCGCGCACCCTCGGCCGTCAGCACCCGTACGGCGTGAGCCTGCTCGCCGCGGGCACCGTCCGGCAGCTCGGGCGCGTGCTCGGGCCGTTGTCGAAGCTCCTGATCCTCATCGGTAACGCCATCACGCCCGGTAAGGGCTTCCGCGAGGGTCCGTTCTCCTCCGAGGTGGAGCTGCGCGAGCTCGTCGACATGGCGCAGGAACGCGGCGTCGTCGACGAGGGCGAGCGCGAGATGATCCACTCGGTGTTCGAGCTGGGCGACACCATCACGCGCGAGATCATGGTGCCGCGCACCGAGATCGTGTGGATCGAGCAGTCCAAGTCGCTGCGGCAGGCACTCGCGCTGTCGTTGCGCACCGGCTACACGCGCGTGCCGGTGATCGGCGAGAGCGTCGACGACGTGCTCGGCGTGGTGAACCTCAAGGACCTCATGCGGGCCACGCTCGCCGAGGACGAGGACCCCAAGAGCGTCTCCGAGCTGATGCGCCCGATGAGCTTCATCCCGGACTCGAAGCCGATCGCGGACCTGCTGCGCGAGATGCAGGTGTCGCGCCGGCACATGGCGATCGTCGTGGACGAGTACGGCGGCACCGCGGGTCTGCTGACGATCGAGGACATCCTCGAGGAGATCGTCGGCGAGATCACCGACGAGTCCGACACCGACGACCGCCCGCCGGTCGAGCACCTGGAGGACGGTGCGGTGCGGGTCAGCGCGCGCCTGCCGGTCGACGACCTCGACGCGTTGTTCGGCACCGAGCTCGACGACCACGAGGTCGAGACCGTCGGCGGCCTGCTCGCCCAACGGCTCGGGCGGGTGCCGTTGCCCGGCACCGAGGCCGAGATCGCGGGCCTGCGCATGCGGGCGGAGGGCGGCAAGGACGAACGCGGCCGCATCCGGGTCACCACTGTGCTCGTGCGTCCGGTCAACAAGGAGAACGCAGATGACTGACATCGACCCCGAGGACTCCAAGCTCGTCACGCTCGCGCGGTCCGTGCGCGCACGCAACGGCGCCGCGGAAGGTGCGGCGGTGCGGGACCTCGACGGCCGCACGTACAACGCGTCCACGGTCGCGTTGCCGTCGCTGAAGCTCACCGCGCTGCAGGCCGCCGTCGCCGCGGCGGTGTCGAGCGGCGCGGAGGGCCTCGAAGCCGCGGTCGTGGTGACCGACGCGGACACGCTCGACGAGAGTTCGGTGGCCGCGGTGCGGGATCTCGCGGCAACTGCGCCGGTGATCCGTGCAACTTCGGCCGGAGACGTGGCTGCCGTGCTCCGATAACCCCCGAGCGGGACCGTTGCGAGGTCCCGCGCGGAAATGGGGGATCGGCAGATGAGACGTTTGTCGGCGTTGTTCAGCGTGCTCGCGGTGGCCGTGGGCACGCTGTTCTTGTCCGCACCGGCGGCGCACGCGACGTGGAGCGACTGGACCGGGCACGGCGGGAAGGTGCTGGGCACGCCCACCGTCACCACGTGGGGTCCCGGCCGGCTCGACGTGTTTGCGGTGGGTACGGACTTCACGCTGCAGCACCGGGTCTACGACAACGGCCGGTGGTACGCCTGGGAGTCACTCGGTGGCTACCTCGGCACCTCGCCGTCGGCGGTGGCGTGGGGGCCGGGCCGCATCGACGTCGTGGCCGGCAACGCGCAGGGCGGAGTGCAACGGCTCGTCTACGACGGCGTGTGGCACCCGTGGGAGACGATCGACACCGGCACGTACCGGTACGGCCCGGCCATCTCGTCGCGCGGGCCGGGCAGGCTCGACCTCTTCACCGTCGGCCGCTCGGGCACCGATGACACCGGGCTCTACGTGAAGAGCCTGGAGAACGGAACCTGGTCCGGCTGGACGTCGCTGGGCGGCAACCTCACCTCGACGCCCGCCGCGGTGTCGTGGGACGCCACCCGGATCGACGTGTTCGCCAAGGGTGACGACAACTCGCTGCAGCACACGTGGGCCGACAACGGCCTGTGGGGTTCGTGGGAGTCGCTGGGCGGGGGCATCGCCCAGGCGCCCGGTGTCGCGTCGTGGGCGCCCGGCCGGCTCGACGTCTTCGCACGTGGCATGGACAACTCGCTGTACCACAAGGCGTTCGACAACGGCTGGCACGAGTGGGAGTGGCACGGCGGTGTGCTGACGTCCGGTGCCGGGACCGTGTCGTGGGGTCCGAACCGCATCGACGCGTTCGTCACCGGAAGCGATCAGGCCGTGCACCAGAAGGCCTGGTACTGACGTGTCGCGGACGTGACGGAATAGCAGATCCCCGGGACCGGTGACAACCCTGTCGCCGGTCCCAGGGACAATGGAGCGATGGATGGTTACCGCTCCGGGTTCGCGTGCTTCGTCGGCCGCCCGAACGCAGGGAAGTCGACGCTGACGAACGCGCTGGTGGGCACCAAGGTCGCCATCACGTCCAGCAAGCCGCAGACCACCCGCCACACGATCCGCGGCATCGTGCACCGCGAGGACGGCCAGCTCGTGCTGGTCGACACGCCGGGCCTGCACCGGCCGCGCACGTTGCTCGGCCAGCGGCTCAACGACCTGGTGCGCGAGACGTGGTCGGAGGTCGACGTCGTCGGCTTCTGCGTGCCCGCGGACCAGAAGGTCGGCCCTGGTGACAAGTTCATCGCCGCCGAGCTGGAGAAGGTCGCCAAGCGCACGCCCGTGGTCGGCATCGTCACCAAGACCGACCTGGTGTCGCAGCAGCAGGTGATGGAACAGCTGCTCGCGCTGCAGAAGGTCATGGAGTTCGCCGAGATCATCCCGGTGTCCGCGGTCGACGGCTTCCAGGTCGACAAGCTGAGCGACCTGCTGCTGAAGAAGCTGCCCGAGGGCCCGCAGCTGTTCCCGGACGGCGACCTGACCGACGAGCCCGAGCAGACCCTGGTCGCCGAGCTCATCCGCGAGGCCGCGCTGGAAGGCGTGCGGGACGAGCTGCCGCACTCCATCGCCGTCGTGGTGGAGGAGATGCAGGCGCGCGAGGGCCGCGACGACCTGATCGACATCCACGCGTTCGTGTTCGTGGAGCGGCCGTCGCAGAAGGCGATCATCCTGGGCCACCGCGGTGAGCGGCTCAAGCAGGTCGGCATGGCCGCGCGCAAGCAGATCGAGGCGCTCCTGGGCAGCCGGGTCTACCTGGACCTGCACATCAAGATCGCCAAGGACTGGCAGCGCGACCCGAAACAGCTGCGCCGCCTAGGATTCTGATGGCGAACCTGTACCGCGACACCGGCATCGTGCTGCGCGTGCAGAAGCTCGGTGAAGCGGACCGGATCATCACCTTCCTGAGCCAGCGGCACGGCAAGCTCCGTGCCGTGGCGAAGGGCGTGCGCCGCACGTCGTCGAAGTTCGGGGCGCGGCTGGAGCCGTTCTGCCACGTCGACGTGCAGTTCCACCCCGGCCGGTCGCTCGACATCATCACGCAGGTGCAGACGCTGGACGCGTTCGGCGTGGGCATCGTCACCGACTACCAGCGCTACACGGCCGCGTGCGCGATCTTGGAGACCGCAGACCGCCTCACCGCCGAAGAGGGCGAACCGGCCGTGCGGCTCTATCTGCTCGTCACGGGTGCACTGCGCGCGTTGTCGGCGGGCGAACGCGATCCGTCGTTGCTGCTGGACGCGTTCCTGATGCGTGCCATGGCGTTCGCCGGTTGGGCGCCCGCGGTGAACGAGTGCGCCAAGTGCGGTACTCCTGGGCCGCACCGGGCGTTCAGCGTCCAGGCCGGTGGCACGTGCTGCCCGAACTGCCGCCCGCCCGGCTCGGCCTCGCCGTCGTCGGACACGTTGACGCTGCTCTCGGCCCTGCTGCACGGCGAGTGGGCCGTGGTCGACGAGATTCCGCACATCGCCCGTCGCGACGCGAGTGGCCTGGTCGCGGCGCACCTGCAGTGGCACCTCGAACGGCAGCTCCGGTCGTTGCCTTTGGTCGAGCGCAAGGCCAAGTCCGACGACGGCTAATGTGGCGGCTACCGACAACGGTTTTCGCTGAAAGGATGCCGAGTCACATGCTGCGTCGCCGCCGCTCTGAGCGTGAGAAGCGCGTCCCGCGCCCGCCGGAGCCGCACCCGTCCGGCGCGGTGCCCCCGCAGATTCCGGTCGAGTTCGTGCCGAAGCACATCGCGATCGTGATGGACGGCAACGGCCGTTGGGCGAACCAGCGCGGGTTGTCCAGGGTCGAGGGCCACAAGCGTGGCGAGCAGGTCGTCGTCGAGGTCGCCAAGGGTGCGATCGAGATGGGCGTGAAGTGGCTGTCGTTGTACGCCTTCTCCACGGAGAACTGGCGCCGCAGCCCGGAAGAGGTCCGGTTCCTGATGGGCTTCTCCCGCGACGTGATCCACCACCGCACCGACGAGCTCGACGAGCTGGGCGTCCGGGTGCGCTGGGCGGGGCGCCGGCCGAAGCTGTGGCGCAGCGTCATCAAGGAGCTGGAGGTCGCGGAGGAGCGCACCCGCGACAACGACCAGCTGAACCTCGCGATGTGCATCAACTACGGCGGCCGCGCGGAGATCGGTGACGCCGCCCGCGAGATCGCCCGTCTCGCCGCCGCCGGGCAGCTCAACCCGGACAAGGTCGACGAGAAGACCATCGCGCGCTACCTCTACCAGCCCGAGATGCCGGACGTGGACCTGTTCATCCGGCCGTCCGGGGAGCAGCGCACGTCGAATTTCATGCTCTGGCAGTCCGCGTACGCCGAGCTGGTGTTCCAGGACATCCTGTGGCCCGACTTCAACCGCACCGACCTGTGGCGGGCCGTCGAGAAGTTCGCCGAGCGCGACCGCCGCTTCGGTGGTGCGATCGACAAGCCCGATTCGGAGGTGTCGTGAACGCGAGCGGTGAGGCTCTCGAGGCCGCGCGCAAGGCGTTGGAGCTGTTCCACGACGTGTCCGTGGACGACGACGGCGCGTTGAGCTTCCGCCACGGCGACGTGCCGTGCGCCGTGCAGGGCATGGAACTGGCCGAGGGCCTGACCGTGCTCTCGCTGACCGTCGTGGTCGCGTGGGACCTGCCCGGCGAGGTGGCCGTGTGGGTCGCCGAACGCGCTGGTCAGGGCCTTTTCGGCACGCTCGGTGTGATCGCGTCCGAACGGGGCACGGACGTGATGCTGCGGTACGCGTTCCCGGCGGACGGCCTCAAGCCGGAGCCGCTGAGCACGCTCCTCATGCTGGTCGTCTCGACCGCGTCGCAGGTGCGCGGCGAGCTCCTCTCCCGCTTTTCTTGAGAAAGGACCCTTCGATGGGTGGCGTGATCATTTACGAGCCGGAAGAGGACTCGGACATCAACGAGTTCCCGTGGACCGTCACGTTCGAGCCCTCGGGCGGCGACGACTGGGACTCGTTCATCTGCGGCCCGTACGAGCGTGACCACGCCGTCGCGCTGGCAGAGGCCGTGGCGCTCGACGACGCCGAGGGCGGCGTGCTGGCCATCGTGAAGCCGATGCTGCCCGCGCTGAGCGCCGAGGACGTCTCCGCCACGATCGAGGAGCTCCGCGAGGCCGCTCTCGAAGAGGAAGAGGCCGCGGAGGAGACGGTCAACGGCACGCCCGTCGACTTCGACGACGACGACCTCGAAGAGGAAGAGGCCGAGTTCGCCGAGCCGCCGTCGCCCGACGAGATCCGCGAGGGCATGGCCCGCACCTACCGCCGTCTGCTCGACCTGGACGCGGACGCGGAATGACGATCACCGGCGAGATCCGCTCGTCGAAGCGGCGCTCGGGACCGCCTCGGCTGAAGATCACGTCGTTGGAGGTGCTGTGCGGGATCCTCGTTCTCGCACTGCTCTTCCAGTCCCGGCTCGTCGATCTTCTGGACGTGCCGAAGCTGCGCACCGCGTCGACCGTGTTCGTGGCGATCTGCGTGCAGGCCATGCCGTTCCTGGTCCTGGGCGTGCTGATCTCCGGTGCCATCGCGGCGTTCGTGCCGGCTTCGGCCCTGCGCAAGTTGCTGCCCACGAAGACAGCGCTGGCCGTGCCCGTGGCGGGTGTCGCGGGCATCGCTCTGCCGGGCTGTGAGTGCGCCTCGGTGCCCGTTGCTCGGCGGTTGATGCAACAGGGCGTCGCGCCGGCGGTGGCTCTGACGTTCCTGCTGGCGGCGCCCGCGGTGAACCCGATCGTGCTGGTGTCGACGGCGGTGGCGTTCAACGACACCCCGATGATGGTCGTGGCGCGGTTCGTGGGGTCGTTGCTGACCGCGATGGTCATGGGCTGGCTGTGGGTGCGGTTCGGCAAGGTGGAGTGGATCGCCGAGCGTGCGCTGGCACGAATGGGAGATCACTCCGGCAAGAACAAGTGGGCCGTCTTCGCCGAGAGCGCGCGCCACGACCTCGTGGACGCCGGTGGGTTCCTGGTGCTGGGCGGGCTGTTCGCGGCGGCGTTCAAGACGTTCGTGCCGGTTGCGTGGATGCAGACCCTGGGTGGCCAGATCGTGCTGGGCGTGCTGGTGATGGCCTTCCTGGCGGTGATCCTGGCGCTGTGCTCCGAGGCGGACGCTTTCGTGGCGGTCGCGTTCTCGGCGCTGCCGTTGCTGCCGCGGCTGGTGTTCCTGGTCGTCGGCCCTGCCGTCGACGTCAAGCTGATCGCGCTGCAGGCAGGTGCGTTCGGCAAGTCCTTCGCCTTCCGCTTCGCACCCGCTACCTTCGTGGTGGCGATCTTGTGCGCTGTGGTGACGGGAGTGGTGCTGCTGTGAGGCGGGAAACCCAGAACATCCTGCTGGTCCTGCTCGGCGGCGCGCTGCTGAAGATCAGCTTCTCCGGCCTGTACCTGCGCTACGTGCAGAAGGGCCTGCTGCCGCTGCTGATCGCGGCCGGCACGATCATGATCGGCCTGGCGCTGTTCGCGATCATCCGGGACGTCCGGCGTGGCAAGGCCGAGTCCGACGACCACGAGCACTCGCACTCGTCGCGCTCGACCTGGCTGATGCTGCTGCCGGTGCTCGCGGTGTTCCTGATCTCGCCACCCGCGCTGGGCGGCGACGTCGTCAGCTCGGCCGCCGACACGAACCAGACGCAGCGCTCCCGCAACCTGCTGGGCGACCTGCCGTCCGGGGAGGTCATCCCGCTGTCGATGACCGAGTTCGTGACGCGCACGGCGTGGGACGAGTCCGGCACGCTGGACAACCGCCGGGTGAAGCTGACCGGGTTCCTCACGCGCGCGGAGGGGGCCACCTACGTCGCGCGGCTCGCCATCTCGTGCTGTGCGGCGGACGCACGGCCGTTGAAGGCCCAGCTGACCGGGGACGTCCCGTCGCTGCCCGACGAGCAGTGGGTCGAGGTGACCGGCAAGGTCGTGCCGAAGTCGGCGTCGGAGAAGAACTCGTGGGTGCCGAGCTTCACCGTGGAGTCGTTCACGTCGGTGGCGGAGCCGGTCGAGCCCTACGAGTCGTAGTGGGCGACGAGGGGCAGCAGTTCCTCGACTGGGCGTACGACCTGGGGTTCGAGCAGGCGGGAGTCCACCCGGCGTGGCGTCACGTGCACCGGGAAACGAAGATCATGCCGTTGAGCGACGGCAGCTTCCGCACCGAGGCGGAGCAGCGCGCCTGGCAGGACGCGGCCGACGCCTACCACCGGCTTCACCCCGAGGCCGGGCCGCCGCATCACCCGCGTGAGTTCGCGAAGTGGCGTGCCCACCAGGCGATGGCGCCGCTGGAGATGGCGGCCGCCGACCCGGAGTTCGGCTTGATCGTCATCGGGTGGCTGCGCGAGCCGGGTGACAACCACCGCGACCGCGGACTCGTCGGCTTTCTGCACGAGACCGAGGACGGCCGGGACCTCCTCCGCCAGATCCGGCAAGACGACGCGGACCCAGCGGCCCACCTCGCCGCGCTCACCGCCGTGACCACCGCGCGGCTACGGCCTACTTGAGGCCCTTGGCCGTGCAGTCCGCGCAGGTGCCGAAGATCTCGACGGTGTGGCTCACCTCGGAGAAGCCGTTCTCGGCGGCGACCCGGTCTGCCCACTTCTCGACGGCAGGGCCCTCCACCTCCACCGTGCGGCCGCAGTGGCGGCACACGAGGTGATGGTGGTGGTGGGCCGAGCAACGGCGGTAGATGGCCTCGCCGGAGTCGGTGCGCAGGACGTCGACCTGGCCCGCGTCCGCCAGGGACTGCAGGGTGCGGTAGACCGTGGTCAGGCCGATGCCCTCGCCGCGGCGGCGTAGTTCCTCGTGCAGTTCCTGGGCGCTGCGGAAGTCGTCCAGCTGGTCGAGCAGGTTCGACACGGCCGTGCGCTGCTTGGTGGACCTCAGTCCGGTCACAACTTCTCCTCGACGTGCGTCACAGCGTCCACGACGATGTGCGCCAGGTGTTCGTCTACCAGCCGGTACACGACCTCGCGGCCGTGTCGTTCGCCGTGCACCACGCCTGCCGACTTCAGCACTCTCAGGTGCTGGCTGATCAACGGCTGGGCGACGCCCAGGGCTTCCACCAGTTCGTGCACGCAGCGGTCGTGTTCCCGCAGTTGCAGCACGATGGCGATGCGGACTGGCGCGGCCAGTGCGCGCAGCAGGTCGCCGGCCTCGGCGAGGGTGTGGGCGGGGCGTGGTGGGGCGGGCGCGGGGGCCGCGCGTTCGGGGGAGTGCTCGCCGTGCAGCTGGACGGTCATGGCGGCACACCTCACCTGGTAGGGATTTTCACAACCAATTCTACGGTGATGATGACCAGTATCATCAGGACCACCACGCGCAATGTGCGTTGAGCTGGGGAAAGAACCTTCCAGGTGGCCGCCAGGAGCACTCCGGCGCCCACGATGAGGGCTCCGAGGAGCACCGCGCCGAGGGTTCCGCCGACGAGGACGCCGGTGACGAACAGTCCGAGCACTAAGACGAATGCCACCACCGGGCGGACGCGCGCGAGAGGGCCGTCGCCGGGCAGGAGAGGGCGCTTGGAGGTCACCGTGCCATCCTTGCATCGTGCTGCTGGTGTGCCGTTTCCGCGTATCCGACCCCGAGACTTTCACCTCCCGCGTTGAGGAAGCGTTGAAGCTCCTCACCGCGCAACCGGGGTGCGAGAGGGGCACGCTGGCGCGGTCCACCGACGAGGACGACCGGTGGGTGCTGACGGTCGAGTTCGAGTCCGTGGTGGCTTATCGGCGGGCGATGTCGCCGTTCCCCGTGCGCGAACACGTGATCCCGTTGCTGTCCGAGGCGCTGACCGACGAGCCCGCGATGTACGAGCCCACTTTGACCAGCGCCGGCGGTCAGGTCGAGAAGCACACCAGCCTGCTCGCCGAGGACGCGTTCACGGTGCGGCTCGGCGAGGCGGCGGGTCCGGCTAAGCCTCGTTAGCGATCTTGCGCATCTCCTCGAGGAACTCCTCGTCGGAGCCCTCGGGCAGCAGTTCCAGCGCCTCGCGCGCGGCCTGTGCGGCTTCCGCGGGACGGTCGAGCAGGTGCAGCGTCTTGGCCCTGCCGTAGGCGGCATAGGGGGCGGGCGTCTTCTCGAACGCCGCGAGCGCCTCGGCGAAGCGTTCGTTCTCGAAGTGGTGCCAGCCGAGGTTGTTGTAGAGCGGGCCGAGCCAGTGCTCGAGCTCCGGGTGCTCCTCGATGAGGTCGAGGCCCACCTGCGTCCACTTCTCCGGGTCGTCCACCAGCGCGACCATGTGCGCGGCATCGGCGGCGAGCCACAGGTCGCCGCTCTTCTTCGCCAGCACGAACGACGCCACGAACAACGGCTGGGCCTTCTCCGGGTCGCCTCCGGAGCGGAACAGGCGCCCGCGCTCCAGCAGGGCGCGCACCCGGCCGGTGCCGTCCGCGTCGGCGAGCACGTCCGCCTGGTCGACGAGGGTGTGACCAGCGGCGAAGTTGTCCCGCAGGCCCTCGACCCTGGCGAGCTGGGTCAGCACCTCCGCGCGCTCGTCGTCGGTCTCCACGTTGTTGAACAACGCGCGGAACCTCGCCTCGGTGCCGTCGAGGTCGGCGAAGTCCCACAGCTCTCGCAGCCGGTCTTCCATTCGTGCAGGGTAAGGCTCCGGTCGCCCGTTCGGGGCGCAACGTGACGGGCTAGGCTTGGGCCCCCGAATCTCATTCCCCCGATGGAGTTCCCGTTGGCCGCCGATCGCATCGAGACCGTTGTCAGCCTCTGCAAGCGCAGAGGGTTCGTCTACCCCTGTGGGGAGATCTACGGCGGTACCCGCTCGGCGTGGGACTACGGGCCCCTGGGTGTCGAGCTCAAGGACAACATCAAGCGCCAGTGGTGGAACTTCATGGTTCGCGGCCGCGAGGACGTCGTGGGCCTGGACTCGTCGGTGATCCTGCCGCGTGACGTGTGGGTCGCCTCCGGTCACGTCGAGGCGTTCGTCGACCCGCTGGTCGAGTGCGAGTCGTGCCACAAGCGGTTCCGCGCGGACACGCTGTCCGAGGAGTACGCCGAGCGCACCGGCAAGGAGGTCGCGGAGGGCGACGTCTCCGACGTGCCCTGCCCCAACTGCGGTGTGCGCGGCCAGTACACCGAGCCGAAGATGTTCAACGGCCTGCTCAAGACGCACCTCGGTCCGATCGAGACCGAGGAGGGCCTGCACTACCTGCGCCCCGAGACCGCGCAGGGCATCTTCACGAACTTCCTGAACGTGCAGACGACGTCGCGCAAGAAGCCGCCGTTCGGCATCGGTCAGATCGGCAAGTCGTTCCGCAACGAGATCACGCCGGGCAACTTCATCTTCCGCACCCGCGAGTTCGAGCAGATGGAGATGGAGTTCTTCGTCGAGCCGGGCACGGACGAAGAGTGGCACCAGTACTGGATCGACGAGCGCACGCGCTGGTACACGGACCTCGGTGTGTCGAAGGAGAACCTGCGGCACTACGAGCACCCGAAGGAGAAGCTCTCCCACTACTCGAAGCGCACCGTCGACATCGAGTACCGCTTCCAGTTCGGCGGCCAGGAGTGGGGTGAGCTCGAGGGCGTCGCGAACCGCACGGACTTCGACCTCACCACGCACTCGAACCACTCGGGCGTCGACCTGTCGTACTTCGACCAGGCCACGAACTCGCGCTTCAAGCCGTTCGTCATCGAGCCCGCAGCCGGCGTCGGCCGGCCGATGATGGCGTTCCTGCTGGAGGCCTACACCGAGGACGAGGCCCCGAACGCCAAGGGCGGCGTGGACAAGCGCGTCGTGCTCAAGCTCGACCGCCGCCTCGCCCCGGTGAAGGTCGCCGTGCTGCCGTTGTCGCGCAACGCCGACCTCTCGCCGAAGGCCCGCGACCTCGCGACCGCGCTGCGCCGCAACTGGAACGTCGACTTCGACGACGCCGGTGCGATCGGCCGCCGTTACCGCCGCCAGGACGAGATCGGCACGCCGTTCTGCGTGACGGTCGACTTCGACACGCTCACCGACCTCGCCGTGACGGTGCGGGAGCGCGACACGATGTCGCAGGAGCGCGTGGCGATGGACCAGCTCGAGTCGTACCTGGCCGCTCGCCTGATCGGCTGCTGAGAACCGGTTCTTTCGGGCCCGGTGGCTTCTGCCACCGGGCCCGTTTTCGTCGGAAGGCAACAAATCGCCGTGCTGGTGCGTGATGTCTGTGTGCGCATGTGGAGATCGACCAGGAGCCCGCAGGAGATCAGGCAGCTCGGCGTCGTGCTCGTCGCCGCGACGCCGGGCCTCGCGCTGGCGGCGTTCGTCGCGGGGATGACCTTGCCGTACGCCGGCATCGGCGCGGGCCTCGCCGTGGTGGGCGTCCTGGCGGTGTTCGGCACGTTGGCCGTGGGACTGGTCATGACGAGGGTGACGGAGGTGCTCACCCAGACCAAGCCGCTGCGCATCTGGATGGTCGTCTCCGCGGCCGGGACCATCACTTCCCTGTCGACGCTGTACACCGACTACCTCGAGGTGAGCGGCCTGCTGACCAGCCTGAGCTCGGTCGTCTTCACGGTGGCCGTGGTGGCCTCGGGGTTGATGGTCACGTTCGCCGTCGTGCAGGTGGAACAGAGCGTCAGGTCGTGGGGCACCGTTTCGCCGGAACTGCCGACCTGACCGAGTCGTGGGACGCTCGCCCGGTGATCATGATCGGCCGGGGCGAGCCGCCGCAGTGGGTGTGGGTGTCCGCCAGACACGTCCAGTCGGTGAGGGCGCGGTTGGCGAAGGCAGGCCTGCCTCTGATCGGCGCGGCGCTGGTGGCCGGCATCGCGCTCGTCGTCGTGGGACTGGACCTGCCTACCGCGGCCAGCCCGATCAACGTGATCGGCGTGATGATCGCCGGGATCGGCGCGTTCTGGGCGCTGCTGTCCGGACTGAGCCTCGCCACCGCCCGCTCGTGCGCTCAGGGCGAGTTCGTCGACGTCAACGGTGCTCGTCTGGTCCGCGGGCTGCTCGCGGCCTGGTGGGGCGGGGCGATCTTCTGCGCTTTGCTCGCGGGGTTCGCCGAGGTGATGAGCCCGCTGCCGTTCACCGCGGGCTCGGCGGTGTACCTGGCGTTGCTGGCGGCGGTTGTGGTGCTGTGCGGAATCGCGTTCTTCACCGCAGGCAACATCCTGGGGCGCTTTCGCGTGTAGGAGGCATGACGGGGGAGCAGATCAGGAGCCGTGGGCGTGTGTCGGCCGCGGTGGGTGTGGTGCTGGTGGCCTGTGTCGTGGTCTTCGCGGCGCTGGCGGAGGTGGAGACACCGCACGCGCTGGTGCTGACGGCGGTGATCGCTGGGCTGGTGTGCCTGTGCCCCGTGGCGGGCGGGGTGGTGGCCACGCGGATCACCGACGCGGCGTCGGCGGCTCGGCTGCGGCACGTGTTCGTCGTGCTCGAAGGGGTCGTGCTGGCGCTCTTCTTCCCGTTCTACTGGTCCGTGTTCGGCGTCGAGCCAGCAGGGCGGTCTTACGGCTTCGCGTACGCGGTCGTGCTCGTGTCGGTGTCCGTGCCGGTGATCGCGGCACTGGCGCTCGTCCTGCGGGCAAGCCACGTGGTGCACCAGGTCGTCGTCGCCGAATCCGGTCCGATCGTGCCGGACTCCGGAGCCGGTGAGCCGGCGCAGCGGATCAGGGTGCTGGGAACCGTGCTCGTCACGGTGGGCGTCGTGGTGTCGGTCGCCGGGGTGGCGGTGGTGTTCACGGCGCCTTCGAACCTGGTGCTGCTCCCGGTGTTCTGCCTGCCTGTGCTGTTCGCGCCGGTGCTGCTCGGGACGCGGCTCGTGCGGGTGCGGAACGTCTACTCGGCGCGCCGGCGCAACGTCGGCTGGTACTACGTCGTCCCCTTCGCGTGCGCGTTCGCCGTGACCAAGTTCGTCACCTTGGGTGGTGCCGCGGGGATGCTGTTCGCCGGGCTGATCTTCGCCGCGACCGTGTCGCTCGTGGTCGCGCTCCTCGTGGTGCGGGAGTTCGCCGGAGAGTGGGACCGGCCGTGGCGCGAACAGAAGCGAGCGGCCACTCGATGACTCAGCCGTTGACGCCGAGCTTGGCCAGGACGGCCTTGGTGACGGCGTCGATCGACTGCCTGGCAATGGTCCAGGAACCGGTCGGGCTCGTGGTGAGCACGGCGACGGCGTAGCGGTTGTCGAGGACGCCCGCGCTGTGCAGGTAGACGTCGCTGGGCAGGTAGTACATCCAGCCCTGCTTGGCGTAGACGCCGGTGACGCCGAGCAGGCCGAACGCCTGGTCGAAGCCATCGGCTGCGGTCGCGGGAGCGGAGGACAACGCCGCGACGATCGTGTCCCGCTCCGGTGAACCGAGGACGTACCGGTAGAGCTTGACCATGTCGTTCGCGGTGATGACGACCTCGCCCCACTGCGACGGGTCCTCCGGGGCGTGGGTGCCGGTGAGGCCTGCTTCGGCGGCGACGCGGCCGATGGCCTCCATGCCGTCGAACCTCGTCCACAGCACGTCCATCGCCTCGTCGTCGCTGGCACTCAACGCCCGGTGGATCAGGTCCTGGTCGTCTTCGGACAACGGCTGTCGCAGCGCGTCGACGGCGAGGATCAGCTTCGACAGTGACGCCGAGTAGAACGGCTGGTCGCCCTGCGCTGAGACGACCTGGCCGGTTTCGAGGTCCATGACGGCGACGCCGACGTCGGACTTGCCGCCGACCGCGATCGCAGCCGATATATCAGCTGCTGAAATAGTGGATACTGCCGACGAGCTACCGGTATCCGATATGTCAGGGCTGGTATGCGATATATCGCCGCCAGGCTCGTCGGCGGTGTCTGCGGAACCGTCGTCTGTATCCAGTATGTCGGGGCCGCGCGATATATCAGCGGAAGGCTTCGCGTGGGCGTGGCACGGCGAGGCGTCCGGGATGACGAACACCGCCGCGACGAGGAAGAGGATCAGAGCCCAGCGCACACCTCCAAGGTCCGTGTCAGAGGAGCCTGGTGTCGAGCTTTTCCTCCTGTGCGGTTGCTGAAGAATCCTCCCTGACCACCACATATGCGCCGGAACCCTGCCGTTCCGTCACCGCCTCGACGAGCTCGGTGCCGCGGTAGAGCAGGCCGACGCCGTCGTCGGTGCAGTAGGTCGTCGGCAGCACGCCTGCGGCCACCGCCTCGTGGATCTTCGGGCGGCGGGCCTCCTCGGAGTCGTAGTGCACGCCGTTGCCGTAGGGCAGGAAGCCGAGGCCGTTCGTGACGATCCGCAGGTCCGGGCCGAACGAGTCCGTGGCGCCGCCCGCGTGCCAGCAGATCGAGCCCGCCGACACACCGCTGAGCACCACACCGGCCTCCCACGCCTTGCGGAAGACCGCGCCGAGGCCGTGCACCTCCCACACCGCGAGCAGGTTCGCGACCGAGCCGCCGCCCACCCACACGACGTCGTGGGACAGCACGAAGTCCTCGAGGTCGTCGGTCGGCGGCATCGTGAAGAGGTTGAGGATCGACACGTCGACGCCCGCGACCATGCCCGCTTCCGCCATGTTCGCGTTCATGTGCCGCTGGTCGCCCCCGGCGGTGCCCACGTGGCAGAGCCGGGGCTTGCGGCCTTCCACGCCGGACAGGTCCAGGGCGAAGTGGATCAGCTTGCCGAACTCGACGAAGGTCCGGCGCCCGGAGCGCAGACCTCCGGAGGTGGCGAGGATGGTGGGCTGCTCAGCAGGCATGACGATGATCCTCGCAGGGGCGTCAACGCGGGGCCCGCCCGGTTCTGGGAGCATGCAGGGGTGCGGACCCCACCCCTCAAACCACTGGCCAGGATTCGTCGGATCGTGTTGCGCCTGTTCTTCGGCGCGTTGGTCATCGGTGTGCTCGTGGGTGGCGGCACGGCGTTCCGCGTGTGGCAGGTCGCGCGGGTGGACGACTGGACGAAGGCCGACATGGCGATCGTCCTCGGCGCCGCGCAGTACAACGGCGTCCCGTCCGACGTGCTCGAAGCCCGGCTGGAGCACGCGCTCGGCCTCTACAAGGAAGGCGTCGTCGGCTACATCGCCACGACCGGCGGCCGCCAGCCGGGTGACAACTTCACCGAGGGTCAGGTCGGCAAGCTCTGGCTGGTCAAGCGCGGGGTCCCGGAGGACCGCGTGCTGCAGGTCGGCGAGGGAGCGGACACCCTCGGGTCGCTCAGGGCCGTCGCGTCGGTCGCGGAGGAGCACAATCTGAAGACCGCCGTGATCGTCAGCGACCCGTGGCACTCGCTGCGCGCCCGCACGATGGCGGAGGACGCCGGACTGAACGCGTGGACATCGCCGACCCGCAGCGGCCCGAACGTGCAGACGCGCGAGACGCAGTGGTTCTACATCAAGCGCGAGACCGGAGCCTTGCTGTACTACCGCCTGATGAAGGCGCACGCAGGCGTGTTCGACGAGCTCAAACTGCCTAATATCGGGTGATGGGATACACCGGCCACGACGGGGAACGCCTGCTCCCCGAAGACCCCAAGACTGGCGCGCTGCCGGGTGCCCGCAAGGACACGCGCACGCCGTTCTCCCGGGACCGGGCCCGCGTGCTGCACTCCGCGGCGCTGCGCAGGCTCGCGGGCAAGACCCAGGTCGTCGGCCCCGGCGAGGGGTCCGAAGTCACCGGTGTCCCGCGCACGCGCCTCACGCACTCGCTGGAGGTCGCGCAGATCGGCCGCGGCATCGGTGAGGAACTGGGCTGCGACCCGGACATCGTCGACACCGCCGGTCTCGCGCACGACATCGGGCATCCGCCGTTCGGGCACAACGGCGAGAGGGCGTTGAACGAGCTCGCAGGCCCGTGCGGTGGCTTCGAGGGCAACGCACAGACGTTCCGCATTCTCGTCCGCCTGGAGCCCAAGACCGCGCACGGACTGAACCTCACGCGCGCGGTGCTCGACGCGTCGACGAAGTACCCGTGGAGGCGCACGCCGGGCACGGTGAAGTTCGGCGTGTACGACGACGACCTCGAGGTGTTCGACTGGATGCGCGCCGGCGCACCCGAACGCGCACAGTGCATCGAGGCGCAGGTGATGGACTGGTCCGACGACGTGGCGTACTCGGTGCACGACGTCGAGGACGGCGTCCTGGCCCACCGCATCAGCCTCGGCGCGCTGGGCCGTCCCGACGAACGCGGCGCCATCGCGTCGCTCGCCGCGAAGACGTTCTCCGACGAGTCCGTGACCACGCTCGAGGCCACCGCGGAGGAACTGCTCGCGCTGCCGGTGATCGCGTACTGGACCGACCGCGAGTACGACGGCTCGCTCGGCGCGCAGGTGGCGTTGAAGAACCTCACCAGCGAACTGGTCGGCAGGTTCGCGAGCGCCGCCGTCACCGCGACCCGCGAAGTGCACGGCGACGGCGCGCTGACCCGCTACTCGGCGTCGCTGGAGATCCCCCGGCAGGTGGCGGCGGAAGTGGCGCTGCTCAAGGCGATGGCCGTCCGGTACGTGATGAGCGACCCCGCTCGCCTCGCCATGCAGGCCGAGCAACGCGACCTGATCACCGATCTCGTCGCCCGCCTGATGGAGCGCCCGACGCTGCTCGACCCCGCGTTCCGCCCGGTGTTCGCGGCGGCTTCCTCCTACGAGGCAAGGCTTCGCGTCGTCATCGACCAGGTCGCCCTGCTCACCGACGCGCAAGCCGTGGCCTGGCACCGCGCATCGGCGTAGCTTCGAAGGCATGGCGGACGAATCCAGACCGCCGGGCCGAAGATGGCCGTGGCGCAGACCAAGCCGGGAAGCCGTGCCCGTGGGCTTCGACGACCAGGGGGACGACGACGGTAGCGCCGGTGTGCGCGAACCCCGTCACCCCAAGCCACTCGGGCCGATGGGAGGAGCGGGGGAGCGGCCCGTCCCGGAAGACCCGATCGTGATGTCACTGCCGGATCCACGTTCTTAGGCAGGATCCGCGTTCTTGGGCAAGATCCACGTTCTTAGGGAGAACCTCGTGACCGATCAGGCCGACTTCGCTCTGTCCATGCACCGCGTCGCCGTCCCTGATCCGTCCTCCAACGCGTGCTGGTCGCCGTTCTCGGTGGCCAGTGCGCTCGCGTTGGCCCGCGAGGCCGCGCGCGGTGAGACCCGGTCCGAACTCGACGCGTTGCTGGCCGGCTTCGACGCCGCCGACGCGCTCGACGTGCCCGAACTGGCCGTGGCGAACACGTTGTGGGCTGACGACTACCTGAAGCTGAACCCGGACTTCTCGCTGACGTCCTCGGTGCGCCGCACGGCGTTCTCCGACCCGGCGACGGTCCGCAAGCTGGTCAACACCGACGTCGCCGAGACCACCCGCGGCCTGATCCCCGAACTGCTGACGGACGCGCCGCCCGCGGACGCCGCGGCGATCATCGTCAACGCCCTCTACCTGAAGGTGGGCTGGCTCAACGCGTTCTCCGCCTGGGAGACCGCGGACAGGCCGTTCCACGCGCCCGGCGGCGACGTCTCCGTGCCGACGATGAAGGTGACCGAGAAGTTCCGCTACGCCCGGCACGACGGCTGGCAGACGATCGTGCTGCCCGCCGACTCCGGCGTGGAGGCCGTGATCCTGCTGCCCGACACCTCACTGGACCAGCCGCTGGACCGCTCGGTGCTGCAGGCCTCGGACCGGGTGAACCTCGAGCTGTCACTGCCCAAAGTGGACGTTCGGGAGAAGTTCCAGCTCAAGGGTGTGCTGGCACGGCTGGGAGTCCGCCGCATGTTCGCGCGCGACGCGGACTTCAGCGGACTGTCACCGGATGAGCGGTTGTTCGTCGACGACGTGATCCACGAGGCCGTGCTGCGGCTGGACGAGGAGGGGCTGGAGGGTGCGGCGGCCACCGCTGTCACGTTCCGGACGGTGTCGATCGAGATCCCGGCGGAGCCGATCGTGGTGAACGTCGACCGGCCGTTCCTGCTCGCTGTCCGGCACGCGCGGTCCGGCGCCGTCTACTTCCTCGCGCAGGTCGCCCGTCCGTAACCAATTTCGGCACCATTCGCCCTGATGTGCTGGCGTTTCGCGCGGCAAGATCATGATCATGGCTTTACCGTTCCAGGTATGACCCAGCACGGTGCCGGCGAGCAGCTCGTCGTGCTCGCCGCGGCGGGCGCCACGCAAATCACCTGCTTCAGCGGCGTCACCATTCCTGTCCTCCTGCGAACCGAGTGCTACGCGAAAGCGCTGGCCACCGCGCTGGGCCTCGCGCCGTCGCCGGATCTGCAGCGCGACGGTGTGTTGCCGCAATGCGTGTTCTTCATCCACGAGTACGCGTTGCAGACCGTGGTGGGGAACAACCGGCTGATGGAGGACCAGGTCCTGCACCTGCTGTTCCACGCGCCGTCGATCAGGATCGTGCCTGCCAGCGCGGGCGGGGCCGCGGCGGTCGGCCTGGACTACGCGTTGATCCAGTACGACCACGAGCCGCCGCTGGTCTACCTGGCGAACTGGGCGCTCGTCAGCGACGCGGCGACCGTTGAACGGGCCGTGGTGATCTTTCAGCGCATGCACGCGGTTGCTCTCGACAACGAGCGGTCGCGTGACGTGCTGATGGAGTACGTGGCCGTGTACGACCGTTAGTTCGGGGTGTTGCGGCGCAGGAAGAGCCGCATGCCGTCCTCGCCGGGCAGCGCGCACAGCAGCAGGCGGACGTTCTGGTGACGCACCGGCACCGCACACGAGTCGCCCGCCAGCAATGTTCCCGCCAGCAGGCCGGCCGACTCGTGATCGATGTCCAGCACGAAGTCGTTGCTCATGGATGGACCCTATGAGCTGGCCGCCCCGCAACCCAGTCACCCAAAGGTGTCACATTCTCCTGTCACACTTCTCAGGGCCGCCTCGTCCAGAGTGCATGACGAGGATCAAGGGAGTCACCAAGAAGGACGCGGGCCTGCTCACCAAGGCCCTGTACTGGTTCGCGCGGCGTGAGTTCGGCGCGGTGCCGGAGCCGGTCACGGTCATGGCGCACCACCCGAAGCTGCTGATCGCGAGCGGCCGGCACGAGCTGGCGGTCAAGAAGGCGATCCACGGCCCGTTGTTCGAGCTCTGCGTCTACCGGACGGCCGTGAAGCTCGGCTGCTCGTGGTGCGTGGACTTCGGCGCGATGCTGATGAAGCACGGCGGCCTGGACGTCGAACGGCTCAAGCACATCGACGAGTACGCGACGTCCGAGCTGTTCACCGACCTCGAACGCAAGGCGCTCGCCTACGCGGACGCGATGACCGACACGCCCGTCAGCGTCACGGACGAGCAGGTCGCGGAGCTGGAAAAGCTGCTGGGACGCAAGGAACTGATCGCGCTGACCTACCAGATCGCACTGGAGAACCAGCGCGCCCGGTTCAACAGCGCGTTCGAAATCAAGGACCAGGGGTTCACCAGCGGCGAAGCCTGCCGCGTTCCGACAAACTAGACGGGTGGAGAAGATCACCCTGACGGGTGCACAGGAGACCATGCTCGCCACGCTGTACGGCCGGGCGCTGGACAGCGGGCGGGCCACCTCCGTGCTGCACGACGACGAGGCACGGCGTGCGGTCGACCGCATCGACTACGACTTCAGCAAGACCGGGATGACCACGACGACCGCGGTCGGTGTCGCCATCCGCGCGAAGACGCTCGACGACTGGACCCGCGACTTCCTGCGGCGCAACCCGTCCTGCACGGTGCTGCACCTTGCCTGTGGGCTGGACACGCGCGCGCACCGCATCGAACGGCCGGACACCGTGCGGTGGATCGACGTCGACATGCCGGACGTCGTCGCGTTGCGGCACAAGCTGTTGCCCGAACCGGCCGGCGACTACCGGCTCGTCGCGTCGTCGGTCACCGAGGACGCGTGGCTCGACGAGGTGCCCGCCGACCGCCCCGCGGTGGCCGTGTTCGAGGGCCTCTCGATGTACCTCACCCAGGCGGAGGGGCACGCGCTGATCAGCCGGATCACCAGCCGGTTCGCCAGCGGTGAGCTGCTGTTCGACGTCTACGGCTCGTGGGGGATCAAGCTGCAGAAGCTCGTTCCCGCCGTGCGCAACGCCGGGGCGACGTTGCACTGGGGCGTCGACGACCCGCGCGAGATCGAGGCACTGCACCCCGGACTGACCACTGTGGACGCTTGGCGCAGCGTGGACCTGCCGCACCTGGACGCGTTGCCCAGGTCCGGCAGGATCCAGATGAAGGTCGTCAGCGCGATCCCGAAGCTCCGCGACGTCGGGAAGGTGCTGCGACTGCGTTGGTGATCTTCGGGTTGGTGATCAGCTCTCGATGACGAAGTCGAACTTGGCGGTGTAGCGGTTGCCGACGAGTGGGCCCAGCTCGACCTCGCACTCGCGGTCGAGGTAGGCGTCGCGCCGGTTCAGCGCGGCCACGTTCATCCCGTACGCCCTGAGGTTGTCCGGGAAGAACAGCTGCGTGGTGAGGATCCGGCCGTTCCGCGCCTGCACCTTGACGTGGATGTGCGGGGTGCGGCCCGGATAATCCTTCGGCACGATCGTTTCCAGCACATAGGCACCGGACGCGTTCGTGAACTGGTGTCCACGCATCTTGAACGTGGTGTTGTCGTACACGCCCCGGTCGTCGGCCTGCCAGAAGTCCAGCAGTGCGTTGGGGATGGGCGCGCACTTCATCGTGTACACGAACCCGGTGATGCTCAACACGACGCCGGTGACGCCGGGCGTGCGCAGGTTCGTGCGTCGCGGGGAGTTCCGCTTGAAGTAGGGACCTTCGATGTTCGACGGGGTGTCGTCGTCATCGACGCAGGTCGGGGTCAGGGGGAGAGGGGCGCTTCGAGCGGTGGTGGTACCCGCGGCGGTCAGCGCGACCGCAGCGGCCGCACCGGTCGCCAGGAACGCCCGGCGGGTGGGCAGGTCTTGTTCGGGCATGTTCGAACTCCGGTGGTTGCAACCCGCGGCAGGGGGCTTGGGCTGGACCAGCGGCGAAAACGTTAGCGTCGAAACGATCCCGGGACCAGTTACGGTCTAGACCAAAAAGTCCACGTGACCGAGCTTGTCGGGATTCGCGATGTCGTAGATCGCGGCGACCTTGCCGTCGTGCACGGTGAACGTGGTGACGCGCGCCGCCACCTCGCCCTGCGCCGCCATGACCACGCCGAGCTCGCCGTTGACGAACACCGGCCGGTGCTCCGGGTAGCCGTACTTGCGCAGCAGCCCGAGGAAGAACCGGGCGACCTTGTCCGCGCCGGAGACCGTGTTGACCGCGGTGCGCACCTTGCCGCCGCCGTCGCCGATCATCACCGCGTCCGGGTGCAGGAGGCTCAGCACGGCCTCGATGTCGCCGCCGGCCATGGCCTGGAGGAACTTCTCCAGCACCTCCTGCTGCTCGGCCAGTGCCGCGCGGGGCGGTGGGTCGGCGTCCGCGACGGCCTTGCGGGCGCGGGAGGCGTGCTGGCGCGCGGAGGCCTCCGAGACCCCGAGGGAGTCCGCGATCTCGTTGAACGGCAACGAGAACGCGTCGTGCAACACGAACGCGACGCGTTGCTCCGGGGTGAGCCGGTCCAGCACCACGAGCGCGGCCATGCGCACGCCGTCCGCCTGCACGACGGACGCGAGCGGGTCGTCGGCCTCGCCGGTCGTCAGCAGCGGTTCCGGCAGCCAGGAACCCACGTAGGTCTCCCTGCGCACGGCCGCCGATCGCAGCCGGTCGAGGCAGATGCGGCTCACCACGGTCGTGAGCCAGCCGCGCACGTCGCGGATGCCCTCGGCCGCCGAGAAGCGCAGCCACGCCTCCTGCACGGCGTCCTCGGCGTCGGCGACGCTGCCGGTCAGCCGGTACGCGACGCCCATGAGGTGGGTGCGATGAAGTGCGAAGTCGTCGGCCGCGGTCACGGTTGGCAGTTTGCCAGGGGATTAGACTCGGGGACGTGGCAGGACGCATCAGGGAGAGCGACATCGCGTTGGTGCGGGAGCGCAGCCAGATCGATGAGGTCGTCGGCGACCAGGTTTCGCTGAAGAGGGCCGGCGGGGGCGCGCTCAAGGGCTTGTGCCCGTTCCACGACGAGAAGACGCCGTCGTTCAACGTCCGCCCGTCGCACGGCACGTTCCACTGCTTCGGCTGCGGCGAGGGCGGCGACGTGATCGCCTTCGTGATGAAGGTCGAGCACCTGTCGTTCGTGGAAGCCGTCGAGCGGCTCGCGGACCGGGCGGGCATCCAGCTCACCTACGAGGGCGGCGGCGTCACGATCCAGCGCGATCGAGGCACCCGCAGCAGGCTCATCGAGGCGCACAAGGCGGCCGCGGAGTACTACGCGGAGCAGCTCGCGACGCCGGAGGCGCAGGCGGCGCGGGAGTTCCTGGCCGAGCGCGGGTTCGACGAGGCGGCGGCACGGCAGTTCGGCTGCGGTTTCGCGCCCGGCGGCTGGGACAAGCTCACCAAACACCTGCTGGGACGTGGTTTCGAGCTCACCGAGCTGATCAAGTCGCAGCTCGCCAAGGAGGGCCGCCAGGGACCGATCGACCGGTTCCACCGGCGGTTGCTGTGGCCGATCAAGGACATCGGCGGCGAGACCGTCGGGTTCGGTGCGCGGCGGATCTTCGACGACGACCCGATCCAGGCGAAGTACCTCAACACCAGCGAGTCGATGATCTACAAGAAGTCGCAGGTGCTGTTCGGCCTCGACCAGGCCAAGCGGGAGATCGCGAAGCGCAAGCAGGCGGTCATCGTCGAGGGCTACACCGACGTGATGGCGATGCACATGGCCGGCGTGCCGACGGCGGTCGCGTCGTGCGGCACGGCGTTCGGCACGGACCACATGAACGTGCTGCGCAGGCTGCTGATCGACGACGACGTGAACGGCGAGGTCATCTTCACCTTCGACGGCGACGAGGCGGGCCAGAAGGCCGCGCTGAAGGCGTTCGAGGGGGAGCAGCAGTTCTCCGCGCAGACCTACATCGCGGTGGCGCCGGACGGCATGGACCCGTGCGAGCTGCGGCAGGCCAAGGGCGACGTCGCGGTGCGCGACCTGGTGGCGCGGCGCACGCCGTTGATCGAGTTCGCGATCAAGGCGCAGCTGCGGGCGTACGACCTCGACTCCGTGGACGGGCGCGTAGAGGCGCTCAAGAAGATGGTGCCGTTCGTCGCACAGATCAAGGACCGCGCCAAGCGGGACGGGTACGCGACGCGGCTGGCGTGGTGGGTCGGCTGGGACGACGAGGCGATGGTCGTGCGCCGGGTCCGTCAGGTCTCCGGCGGCAAGACGCCGGCCGCGGCCCCTCAGCGCGTCGACCCGAACCAGATGGCGCTCGGCGTGGAGGTCGACGGACCGGCCCGGCCGAACCCGCGCGACCCGAGGCTCGTGCACCAGCGCGAGGTGCTCAAGGTCGCGCTGCGGCTGCCCGAGTACGCGGGACCGCTGTACGACTCGTTGCCGGACGAGGCCTTCACCGAACCTGCGTACGTGGCGCTGCACCAGGCGATCCGCCAGGCCGGTGGCGCTTCCTCCGGGCTCGCGGGCACGGCGTACCTGGACGCGATCTCGCAGGCGTGCTCTCACGCGTCGGTGCGGTCCGTGCTGACCGAACTCGCCGTGGAACCGTTGACCGTCAAGCAGAACGACGAGTTCCGCTACGTGTCGATGGTGATCGCGCGGTTGCAGGAGGTGCAGGTCGGCAAGCAGGTCGAGGACGTGAAGTCGCGGCTGCGGCGGCTGTCCCCGATCAAGGACGCCGACGAGTACCGGTCGCTGTGGGGCGACCTCGTCGCGCTGGAGGAGTACCGCAAGGCGCTCCTGCAGCAGAGCGCGGGAGTGCTGTAGTGGGGTTGTTCAAGCGGTTGTTCGGTTCTGGGGCGCCGGACGGGTTCACCGGCACGTTGGAGCCGGAAGAGACCGTCATCGCGTTCACCGCGGTGGAAGGCGGTCATCTGGTCGTGACGTCGCTCGGGCTGTGGGTGCCCGGGCCGCGCAGGATCGGCTGGCACCTGATCAGCAAGGTGAAGTGGGAAGGCGCGCTGCGGGTGGTCGAGGCCCAGGAGGCGTCGACCGAGGGACCCGTCGTGCTGCTGGAAGACCTTCCCGCGCAACGGTTCGCGGTCGACGATCCCGGCAAGGTGCTGCGGGCGATCAGCCAGCGCGTGGAGGGCTCGATCCGGCACCGCGAGCGCGTCGAGTCGCCCGGCGTGTGGATCGTCCAGCGCAAGATTCCCGGCCGCGACGGCGTCGTGTGGCAGGCCCGCGGGGACGCGGGGGTCGACCTCGCCGCCGTGCGCGAGGCGGTTTCCGGGCTCGCCGCGAAGCTTGCGGGCTAGCAGTACGCGTGTACTGTTAGCCGTATGTGGGATCCGGCGCAGTACTTGGCCTTCGCCGATCACCGGGCGCGGCCGTTCTACGAGCTTGTGGCGCGCGTGGGGGCTTCGGAGCCTCGGCGCGTGGTGGACGTGGGCTGCGGGCCCGGCAATCTGACCGCGTCGCTGTCGTCGCGGTGGCCGTCCGCGGTCATCGAGGCCTTCGACTCGTCTTCGGAGATGGTCGAGGCCGCTCGCGCCGCTGGTGTGGATGCGCGCGTGGACGACGTGATGACCTGGGAACCGTTGCCGGACACCGATGTCGTGGTGTCCAACGCGGTCCTGCAGTGGGTTCCGTCACATCCCTCGATCGTGGAGAAGTGGGCGTCCGCACTGCCTTCCGGGGCGTGGCTGGCGTTCCAGGTGCCCGGCAACTACGCCGACGCCTCGCACCGGCTGATCCGCGAGGTGGCGGGTTCGGGGCTGGCACACGTCTTCCGGGCGGAGAAGCCGGTGCTGGCGCCGGTGGAGTACGCCGAACTGCTGGCGGACTGCTCCTCTGTGGACGTCTGGGAGACCACCTACGTGCAGCGGCTGTCCGGCGCCGATCCGGTGCTCGAATGGGTGAGCGGCACGGCTTTGCGGCCGGTGCGAGCCGCACTGTCCTCATCGGACTGGGATGCCTACGTCGCGGAACTGGCGCCGCGGCTGCGCGAGGCGTACCCCGAGCGCGCCGACGGCACCACTTGGTTCCCGTTCAGGCGGATCTTCGCGGTCGCTCAGGTGTGAAGATCGTCACGCCCTGGGCGTGGCCGGAGGGGTGACGCTGCGGCCGTTGGACTCTTCCTGGTGCCGCCACGGAGCCTTCTCCGCCGCCTTTTCCGCAGCGTCCGCGGCCAGGTCTTTCGCCTGGTGAGCCGCCTCGAACGCCTTGTCCTTCGCCTGGCTCGCGGTCTTGCGCACCGTGGGGTTGGCGGTGAAGCGGTGCCACAGACGCACGATCTGGTCGTAGCGCTCACGTCCGGCCTTCGCGCCGAGCACGTAGCCGATCGCCGCACCCACCAAGATGCCCTTCATGCGGGTCTCCTCTCACGTCGTGCCTGGTCAGGCCCCATCTTGCCGCAAAGTGGGGGGTGGTTGATGAACTCGTTTTGCGGACCATGTAGAGTTACCCACTGTCAGGAGGAACCAAGCCTGACAGGCAAGACACAACAGAACATTCCCCCATAGCTCAATTGGCAGAGCATGCGACTGTTAATCGCAGGGTTACTGGTTCGAGTCCAGTTGGGGGAGCTTAACAGCAGGTGAGGCCCCATCCGGTGCGGATGGGGCCTCACTTCGTTTCAGGCCCTTCGCATTGCGTTGTGGAAGGACTTCGCGGAGGTGTCCCAGTCCATCCGGGACACCGCGCGGAAGCCGGCCTGGACGCACTTCGCCCGGAAAGCCTCGTCCTCCAGCATCTTCACGACGGCCTCCGCCAGCCCCGCACTGTCGTCCACGTCGGCGAGCAGCGCGGTCTCGGCGTGGACGCAGAAGTCCTCGACGCCGCCGTTGCGGGTGCTGACCACCGCACTCCCGCAGGCCATCGCCTCGGCGGCGGGGAAGCCCCACCCCTCTGTCGTGGAGCTGCACAGGTAGACCGCGCTGCGGTGATAAACCTGCTCCACCAGCGAGTTGCCGCTCAGCCCCTGGTGGTAGGTCATCCACTCCGGCAGGTCGTCAGGACGCTCGCCGACGCCGAACGCGTGCACCGTGAGGTCGGGCAGGACGCGCCGGGCTGCGGTCAGCGCCGCCACGCCCGTTTTCAGGCCCTTCACGGGATGACGATCGGCCAACAGAGCCACTGTGCGGCCACGCGGGCGTTCGATGTCCGGTGGCCGGAACGTGCCGAGGTCCAGGCCGTTCGGCACGACCGTGATCCGCTCCTCGTCGACACCGAGACTTTTCAGCACCCCGGCCAGGTACGACGAGACGACGATCTTGGGCACGTCCAGCTTCAGCACGGCGTGGACCTCGTCGGTGCCGTCCCACACCTCGTATCCCTGGACGAGGTGGACGGGCCTGCCCTGGCCGGGCGACAGCTGGGGGAGCAGCCGCGCGGTCGTCCAATGCGTGGCGACCACGACGTCACCCGGAGGCAGCCGGCGCGCCTCAAGCACGGGCAAGATCGCCAGCCGGACCCTGTCGTCCACCGGGAACCACTTCATGGCAGTGCGGAGTCGGTTCGGGCTCAGGTTGTTCCAGATG
Organism: Lentzea sp. NPDC054927; assembly: GCF_053610285.1. NCBI lineage: Bacteria > Bacillati > Actinomycetota > Actinomycetes > Pseudonocardiales > Pseudonocardiaceae > Lentzea > Lentzea sp. NPDC054927. The sequence continues at coordinate 63,723 of NZ_JBSGXZ010000018.1, read as the reverse complement.
TCTCTCAACGCTTCGCGGACGTGCACGACCGGTTGGGCCCAGCCCTGCCGCCACCGCTCGTGCACGACGGTGACCTCACATCCCAGTGCTGCCAGCCTGTTCGCGTACTCGTAGACGACCCGGACACCGCCGATCGGCTTGCGTGCGAAGGTCGGCAGGACGAAGGTGATGCGCACGGGCCATCGAACCACGTCATCCGACTGGGGCCTTCCGGATCGCCCTCGGGTGGGTCAGCTTGGGTGGATGGCCCGCTTCGCGAACCTCCGCCGCATCTCGTCGCTGGATCCGGTCGCCGACCACGAGGAGATCATGCGGATCTCGGCCGGCTTCGAGTTCCCGTGGGACTACCAGAAGTCGTTGGAGATGGCGCTGTTCCGCACGTACTGCGTCCCGACGATCTCGGGCCTGCTGGAACGCACCGGCGAGTTCGAACGCCGCCCGCAGAAACGCTACGACGACACCGCGGTCCTGATGGCCGAGCTCGTGGAGCACGGCTACGACTCACCGCGCGGACGTGAGGCGTTGCGCGTGGTCAACCGGCAGCACGGCCGTTACGACATCTCCAACGACGACATGCTCTACGTGCTGTCGACGTTCATCTACGACCCGATCGAGTGGCTTTCGCGGTACGGCTGGCGGCCGCTGACCCGCAACGAGCAGCTGGCTTCCTTCCACTTCTACCGCGCGGTCGGTGCCCGGATGGGGATTCGGGACGTGCCGGCCGGCTTCGACGAGTTCCTGGCCTTCAAGCAGGCCTACGAACAGACGCATTTCGTGTTCGCCGAGTCGAACCGGCGCATCGGGCAGTACACGCTCGACCTGTTCTGCTCCTGGTATCCGTCGGTCGCGCGCCCTGTGGTCTCACGCGCTGTGGTCGCGATGCTGGACCCGCTGATGGTGCGCGCGTTCGGTTTCACCGCCCCGCCGGCCTGGGTCGGGACGTTGGGACGTGTCGCGTTGCGTGTGCGCGCTCTGGTCGTGCGGCGCATGCCGGTGCGCAAGGTCCAGAAGCTGACCAACGCCCGCAACCGCACCTATCCGGGCTACCCGCGCGGCTACCGGCCGTCGGACCTGGGAGCGATCTCCAGCACTGCGCCCTGATCGTTGAGCGTGAAGCCCATCGCCTTGAGGAACTCGTTGCCGGGCTTGAAGTCGTCGAGCCTGGCGTGCACGTGCGTGACCGCCGGGAAACGCTCGGCGAGGGCCTTGGCCATCTCGCTGCCGATGCCCCACCTGCGAAGATCCCTCGGCACGAGGAAGAACCCGATGCTGGCATGGCCAGGCGCCGGATGGTCCAGCACGAGGTCGACGAACCCGATCATGCCCTGGGCCTGGGCGATCAGCAGGTGCTTCTGCTCGAACGCCACGCCCTCCGGCAACGCGTAGAAGAGGCTCTGCACGTCACCGGGCCCGGACGGATGCCCCGTGGCAGCCTGGAACCAGTCGTCGCAGTCGGCGAACAGCCGCAGCACCTCGGGCTCGTCCGCCGGGGTGAAGTCGCGGAGGGTCAAACGCACCCGTGCAGCCTATGTGTCGCTCGCCACGGGGGCGCGCAAGGGCCGTTCGGCGTGATCGGTATCCTCCACCACGCAGCGTTAGCGGCTTGGCCTGCGGCTGCGAGGGGGCAGTAGCTCAACCGGTCAGAGCAGCAGACTCATAATCTGTCAGGTTGTCGGTTCGAATCCGACCTGCCCCACAACCTCAGGCTGAACCTGCTCGCGCAAGCGCTCGCCGGTTCGGTTGTCGTCATGTTGCGGGGGCGACCCCGCAGACCCCGCAGCCTGATCTTGTTCGCCGGTACGAGGCTAGGGCGCGCGCAGGCCTTCCACGTAGATGGACAGGAAGCGGCGCCACTCGCCGGGCACGTCCCTGATCACCTGGGCCATCGCCCTGGTCAGCGTGGCCATGTCCGTGATCGAAAAGTCCGGCCGCAGGTCTCCTGCCGTGATGGCCCGCATGATCAGGGTTTCCGCGTGGCCGGCGCCGCGGTGGCAGGCGGAGACCACTTCCGGGGCGTTCGGCAGGTCCCTCGCGAGGACGTCGTTGAGGCCGCGGTCCTCGGCTTGCAGGGCGTAGAGGTCGTCCAGGTAGGTGACGAAGCCGTGCCACGGGTCCGGGTCGGCCATGGCCTTCTCGCCGATCACGTCCAGGGCGGCGAGGCGTTCGGGGAAGATCGCCGACACCAGGTCCTCGCGGGTCGGGAAGTGCTTGTAGAGCGTGCCGATGCTGACCTCGGCCTTGCGGGCGATGTGTTCCATCGGCACGTCGATGCCGCGGTCCGCGAACAGTTCCGCGGCCGCTGCCAGCAGCTTCTGCCGGTTGCGTGCCGCGTCCGCACGCAGGGGCCTCGACGCGGTGACCATGTGCGGATCCTACTCAGCGGTTAAGTCGAGGGTGCCCTCGAATTCTGTGGTAGCGTCGGCCGGGCAAGTCGAGGGCTGCCTCGAATTAGCGCTCGGAAGGACGAAAGTCATGTCTCCCAAGGCACTTGTGCTGGGTGTTGGTCCCGGGCTCGGCATGTCCGTCGCGCACCGGTTCGGTCGCGAGGGCTATGAGGTCGTGCTGGTTTCGCGCAGTCGTGACCGGCAGGCCGGGTACCTGTCCGAGTTGGCGGCAGCGGGTGTGACGGCGAGGGCCTTCGCTGTCGATCTCACGGACCGGGCGCGGCTGCTGTCCACTTTGGACGAGGTCGGGCCGGTCGACGTCGTCTACTACGGGCCGGGATCGGCGAACCTGGACGAGATGCCCGGCGAGCTCACGAAGACCACGTCCGACGAGGTGCGCTCCGCGATGGACTGGGTCTACCCCGCGGTCGACGTCGTCGAGCACGTGCTGCCGGGCGTGGTCGAACGGGGCGGCGGCGTGCTGATCGCCGGTGGCTTGAGTTCGGTGCTGCCCATGCCGGTGCTCGGTGCGTTGGCGCTTTCGTCGGCCGCGTTGCGCAACTACGCGTTGACGCTCAACGCGGCGCTTGCCGACAAGGGCGTATACGCGGGGACGCTCACGATCGGCGGTGTCGTCGAACGCGGCGACATCCACCAGCTGGTGGCGAGCAGGCCGGAGCAGTTCGGGAGTCTGGCCGAGCACACGCTCGACCCGGACGAGATCGCTGAGACCGCGTGGCAGATGTTCGTGAAGCGGGACCGTGCGGAGGAGGTGTTCAACGTCCTCTAGAGGTACGAACCGGGGGTGTGGCCGAGCGAGCGGCGGAAGACGTCGATGAACGCGCTCGCGGTGGCGAACCCGCACTGCTGGGCCACGGTGGTGACCGGCTGACCCTCGGCCAGCAGGCGCAGTGCGTGGTAGAGGCGCAGTTGCGTGCGCCACTGGGGGAACGTCATGCCGAGGTCCTCGCGGAACAGCCGGGTCAGCGTCCGGCCGCTCGCGCCCGCCGCGCGCCCCAGTGCTTCGAGACCGCGGGTGTCCGAGGGGTCGGTCTCGAGCATCGCGCAGACCTTGGTGAGCCGCGGGTCCGTGGCGGCCGGCACGCGCACCGGTTGTTCGGACGCGGTGGCGATCTGGTCGAGCAGCACGGAGCGCATTCGTTTCGCTGCAGGGGTTTCTCGGTCGGTCATGCCGGTGTAGGTGATCAGCAGTTCGCGCAGCAGAGGGGACACCGTCAGCGCCGTTGGCTCGTGCAGCTTCAACGGGTTCTGGGTGAGTCCGAGGAAATGCAGCTGTGTGACGCCATACGCGCGATGTGCGTGCACAGTGCCGGAGGGGATCCACAGCGCACGGTGGGCGGGTGCGATCCAGCGCGACGTTTCCGTGTGCACGGCCACGACACCGCGGCTGGCGTAGACGATCTGGTTCTCGTCGTGCCAGTGCGCGGTGACACCGGCGGCGGCCGCCAGTTCACGGCTCGCAGTCGGAGCAGTCGGCTGGTGGCGAGAATTCGACATACATCGGCAGAATATCGGAATCGCGAACGCTCTGGGGCCGCGACGATCGGTGCGTGAACACTTCTCGATGGCGGATGACGGTGCTGGTCGCCGGGCACGCGGTGGACGACCTCTACCAGGGAGCCGTGCCCGCTGTCGTGCCGTTCCTCGTGGTCGAACGGTCCTACAGCTACCTCGCGGCGGCCGGCATCACGGTCGCCGCGACGTTGCTGTCGTCGGTGTTGCAGCCGTTGTTCGGCGTGCTGACCGATCGGAAGGCCATGCCGTGGCTGGTCCCGGTCGGGATGATGATCGCCGGCGTGGGCATCGGGTTGTGCGGCCTGAGCGACTCGTACCTCTTCACCTGGCTCGCGATCGCGTTGTCCGGCATCGGTGTGGCCGCCTATCACCCGGAGGCGGCCCGGCTTGCCCGCCGCGTCGCGCGTGACGGTCATGTGGGGATGAGCTGGTTCGCGTTGGGCGGCAACGCGGGGTTCGCGTTGGGGCCGGTGCTCGTCACGCCCGTGCTGGCGTTCGGCGGTCTTGGCGCGAGTCCGTTGCTGATGATCCCCGCTCTCGTGGGTGGTGCTTTGACGTTTGCTGCGTTGCGCGGTGTACAGGGTGTGGACGCTGCCGCGGTGCGTGTTGGCCAAGACGACTGGCGTCAGTTCGGGCGGCTCACGGTCGTGGTCATCGCACGGTCGATGGTGACGTTCGGCCTGGGCACGTTCCTCGCGATCTGGGTGGCGCAACGGGTCGGCGGCTTCATCGCGGGTTCGGTCGCGTTGGTCGTGCTGTTCGGCGTCGGCGCTCTCGGCACGCTGCTCGGCGGCGTGCTCGCCGGGCGCTGGGGCCGTATCCGCGTGGTGCGCATGTCGTATGCGCTCGGTATACCGGCGGTCGCAGGTATCGCGCTGGTGCCGGGACCAGCTGTGTACATCTTCGTCGCGCTGACCGCGTTGACGTTGTACGTGCCGTTCTCCCTGCACACGACGCTCGGCCAGGACTACCTGCCGAACCGGCTGGGCACGGCCAGCGGCGTGACCCTCGGCCTCGCCGTCAGCGTCGGCGGGCTGGCCGCACCCGCGATCGGCGCGCTGGCCTCGGTGACCTCGTTGCAGTGGGCTCTGCTCGCGCTGCCGGTGTTGCCGCTGGTCGCCTGGGTCGCCGCCCGAGGTCTGGCCGAACCAGTGCGATGCGCGCTCTAGGTGCGGTGACTACGGTTGAACGCGTGCGAGTGGCGACCTGGAACGTGAACTCAGTCAAGCAGCGCGTGCCGAGGCTCCTGCCCTGGCTGGACCAGCGGAAGCCCGACGTCGTGTGCCTGCAGGAGACCAAGCTGGCCGACGACGCCTTCACGACCCTGCTGGGAGACGCCCTGGGCGAGCGCGGCTACGAGTTCGCGCTGTTCGGCGAAACGCAGTGGAACGGCGTGGCCATCCTGTCCCGCGTGGGCCTGGACGACGTCGCAGTAGGCGTGGCCGGCGCCCCCGGCTACCCGCACGTCGAGGCCCGCGCCGTAGCCGCCACGTGCGGCGGAGTGCGCGTGCACTCGCTGTACGTCCCCAACGGCCGTGAGCCGGAGTCCGACCACTACAAGTACAAGCTGGAATGGCTGGCCGCCCTGCGCGACGTCCTGCAAGCCGGCCCCGCGGACGCCTTGGTGTGCGGCGACATCAACATCGCCCCCACCGACGCCGACGTCTTCGACCCCGAGGCCTACATCGGCCAGACCCACGTCACCGAACCCGAACGCGCCGCGTTGCAGGCCATCGAAGCGTTGGGGTTCCACGACGTCGTGCGCGACCGGTGGCCGAACGAGCGGATCTTCAGCTACTGGGACTACCGCGCCGGCATGTTCCACCGAGACCTGGGCATGCGGATCGACCTGATCCTGGCCTCGACCTCCGTCGCGCCGCGGGCGAAGGCGGCCTGGATCGACCGCCTGGCGCGCAAGGGCACCGGGCCGAGCGACCACGCGCCGGTGATCGTGGATCTGGACGAGGCGCCGGACGGGGACATCGGGCCCGTGGTGCCGCCACCGTCTTCGCCGGGGGCGAAGAAGAAGGTCAAGCTGCCGCAGTCGAAGTGATCGCTAGATTGGCCGGATGGACCCCGGAGTTCCCGACGTCGCCTTCGACCGCTGGTGGCACGCGATGCGCGACGTCGCGGCGACCAGGGCGACATCGCTCGCCTGGCGGCAGCACAGGTACAAGTTCGCGCACCGGCTCGGGCGCGAACTGGCGGGTGGATTGAGCGGTCCTGCCGTCTACGGGGTCTGGTTGCAGTGGGGACTGCTGTACGTCGGTCAGACGCTGGAGGCCGAGCGCAGGCTCAAGGACCTGGCCATCGGGGAGAGCCACCACCTGGCCAACACCTACCCGCCCGAGATCTGGCATCACGTCGTGGTGGTGGCGTGGCCGCAGCTGCCCGAGGCCGGCGGCGTGCTCGAAGCCTTGAGCCCCAAGGCGATCGGCGAAGGGCTCGAGCACCGGTTGCAGGAAGCGCTGGCGCCGTTGGCCAACGCGTCGCGCCGGACGTCGGACGGTCAGTGGCGCGATGTCGACTGGAAGACGAGCCGGTCGCTCGGCGCCCGTACCGGCAAGCAGATCGACGAGCTGTTCGTCGCGGTGCTGGAGTCCTGGAACAAGGCCGCGGGTTCGCCGGACGGCGCGGATCTGCCGTCATCCAGCCGGGTTGTGTTCCCTTCCCAACTGCTGGGTGAGGTCTGACGGCGGTGGCAGCGTCACGGTGAACGCCGCCCCGCCTTCCGGGGCCGGCCCCGCCTTGATCGTCCCGCCCATCCGCGTCACCAGCCCGTGCACCAACGCGAGCCCCACCCCAGTCCCGACCGGTCGCGATTCCTGGTACCGCGCGTGCAGCACGCCTCGGTCGAACGCCACCGGGTAGTCCTCCGGCGCCAGGCCGGGGCCGCCGTCGCGCACCTCCAGCACGGAGGACAGCGAGAGCACGACGGGGTGGCCGGCGGGTGTTACGCGCAGGGCGTTCTCCATCAGGCCGTCGATCACCTGGCGGAGGCGGCGGGCGTCGGCGAACACCACCGGGGAGGCGGACACCTCCAGGGCGAAGTGCACTCCGCGGGCGTGGGAGCGGGCGTGCCACACCTCGGCGGCTGAGCGCACGACGGGTTCCAGGGCTACCGCGGCCATGTCCAGGCGGAAGTCGTCGGCGCCCAGGCGGGCCAGGTCCAGCAGGTCGGTCACCAGGCGGTCGAGGCGGCGGGCTTCGTCGAGGATCACGGTGCCCACCGGGGCTACTTGCGTGCCGGTCACCACGCCGTCGGCCAGGGATTCGGCGAAGCCGGTTACCGCGGTCAGAGGGGTGCGGAGTTCGTGGGAGACGGAGAGCAGGAAGTCGCGTTGGCGGGATTCGCTGCGCTGCAAGGCATCGGCCAGGAGGTTCACCGACGTTGCCACCTCGGCCAGTTCCTCGGGGCCGGAGACCGGGACGCGGAGATCGCGGCGGCCTGTGCTCATCGAGTGGGCTACCGAGGCCACGCGGCGCAGTGGGCGGGCCAGGAAGGTGCCCAGGGCGAGGCCGGCCAGGCAGGCCACGGCGAGGCCGATGCCCAGGGCGAACAGGATGTTGCGGACCAGTTTGCGGTAGGTGTTGCTGGTTTCGGTCTCCTGCACCAAGGCGAAGCCGCCCGCGCCCGACTGGCGGGCTTCGACGTTCAGACGGCCGCTCACGCGAGAGATCGCAGAGCCGTTGAGCACCTCGCCGGCGCCTACCTCACGGGCCGCGCGGACGGCCGCGCGGTCGGCTCCGGACAGTTCGCCGGAAGGGGAGATGCGGACGATCGCGATGCCCTGGCCTTCCAAAACCTGTTCGACGCGGTTGTTGGAGATCTGGCCTGCCACCACGTCGGCCTGGGAGCGCAGGATCTCGCGGCTCACCTGCTGTGAGGTCGACAGCACGAGGCGGCTGGAGACGAAGCCCGCCACCAGGACGGCGACGAACGCCACTCCCAGGCACAGCAAGGCGATCCGGGTGGCCAGGTTCATGACGCGTCCGCCGAGTAGCCGACGCCGCGCACTGTCCGGATAGGACTCAACGGGCCGAACTTGGCCCGCAGCTGAGCCACGTGCACGTCCACTGTGCGGGTGCCGGCCACCGACGAATAGCCCCACACGGCGCTGAGCAGCTGTTCGCGGGAGAAGACCTGGCGCGGGTACTTCATCAGATGAGCGAGCAGGCCGAACTCCGTCGAGGTCAGCGAAACCTCGTCCGCACCAGCGAAAGCGCGCCGTTCGCCGACGTCCAGCCGTACGGAACCCACCTGCAGAACGTCTGACACACCACCAGAAGAGCGTCGCAGGACGGTGCGCACGCGCAGGGCCAGCTCGCGTGGGCTGAAGGGCTTGGTGATGTAGTCGTCGGCGCCCAGTTCGAGGCCCAGCAAGCGATCGACCTCGTCGTCGCGGGCCGTCACGAACAGCACCGGGGTCCAGTCGCCGGCCGCGCGCATCGAACGGCAGACCTCGATGCCGTTCATGCCGGGCAGGCCGACGTCCAGGACCACCGCCACCGGCGACAGGGCGCGGACCGCGGCCAGTGCCGCGTCCCCCGAGGACTCCAGGTGCACGCCGAAACCGTCGCGCCGCAGATACAGCGCCACGAGTTCGGCGATCGCCGGTTCGTCCTCCACGACGAGCACCAGGCCACGTTCCACGCGTTCACCCCGGCTGGTTGATGTCCGACTCGATGCTGTTCAGCGTTGATTCCACATCATCGAGGTCCGACACCGGCGTCTCACCCCGGCACGCCGTCAGCGACACCAGCAGAACCAGTGCGGCGACCCACCTCACTTGGGCCCACCTCACTTGGACCCGCAGTGCTCGGACTTGAACTTGGTGATGCGCTCGCCGGCCTTCGAGATCTTCACCAGCTGCGCGTCCCGCAGCTTCAGCCGGGCGTCCAGCACGTCCGCGCGCGCCGTGTTGCCGGCCTTGCGCGCGTCAGCGGCCTTCTGCTCGATCCACTTCTTCGACCCCAGCGTCTCGGCCGTGCCGTTGATCTTGTCCGTCAGGGCCTTCACCTTCGCCTCGACCCGCGGCACGCGGTTCGAGCAGATCTGCTGCACCTTCTCGGGGCTGATCGTGATCGGTTCCTGCGCCGACGCGGTTCCCGCGCCCAGCAGCAGCATCCCCAGCACGAGCCCACCGATTCGCGAAATGTTCATGGCACACAACGTTGCCCGCACATCGTCAGAGCACGGTCCGCCGAATGTTCGGGTTCTGCAAAGATCACGCCGGCAAGATCACGAACTCAGCGAGATGCCGCGCATCGCCGCCGCCTGCGCCATCGGCCGGATCCGGTCCCACACCCGTTCGGACCTCAGTCCCTCCGCCGCGACCACCGCCTGCATCCCGACGGCCTGGCCCTGATCGGTGTCACCGTCCAGGAAGTGGCATGACGCCAGCGCGATCAGGCAGAACGTCCAGCTGCGCGCCATCGCCGGCCCGAACCGCTCGATCGCCGACGACAACGCCGGAACGGCGTGCCGGGTGTCGCCGAGCTCCGCGTAGATGGTGCCGATCATCGCGGTCAGGTCGGTCTCGTCGTGGAACCGCGCCCAGTCCGGCACGTGCGTCAGGTCCGCGCTCGCGAACGCGTCCTGAGCTTTCCCCATCGCCCTCAGCGCCTCGGCGGAACGGGCCTGACGCGCGTACGCCCACGCCTCGTTCGAGTGCATGATGCTCGACGCCAACGGCCCGAAAGCACCCCTCTGGAAATACGCCAGGGCATCACCAGGTGCGCCGTGATGCAGATGCACGCGCCCGCGCCGGTAAACGATGTTGCTCGTCAGGTCCTCGTCGTGCCGTGCGAAATCCAGCGCACGGTCGAAATGGTGATAGGCGGCCCCGATCTGCCCGCTGTCGAACGACGTCCACCCGGCCAGGTTGTGCAGATCCGCGACGGCCGACAGCAGGCGCGCCCGCACGGCGTCGGACGCTTCGGCCGCCAGCAGCTGCTGCGCCCAGTAGATCCGCACGACCACCGCGTCCCGGCACGCGCCTCCGCCGTACTGGTAGTCGACCGACCTGAGGGAACGGGTCTGCGACTCCAGCTGTTCCACATCGCTCATGCCGATGCGGGCGGAGTGCGGTGGAGGGAAGTACGCAGGATCAGCCATGTGGAATACCTCTGCGCTGTGGGAATTCGAGCGTAGGGTGCGCACGGGCGGCTGAGAAGAGGGTTCTACGCCCAATGGAATTCCGCCCAAGAAGCGATTAGACAGGTATTTTTGCGGGTATACCTGGGCGCGCCCGAAGAGCATGATTCACCTCATGCGGCGACGCGCGCACCTGCGGCTGGTGACCTCTTCAGAGGCCGGGGACTCGACTTTGACGGCGGTCCTCAGCGCCGAGGACCTGGCAGAGGAACTCGGTCTCGACCCCCACGCCCGCGTCACCTGCGGCCTGCATCGTCGCTGGCTGCACCAGTGCGTGGCCTCGCCGGACCACGTCATCCCCGTCACCGGGCATCGGTGGTGCCGCCCGTGCCGCAAGCCTCTCGAGGTAGTCGTCGACGACTCGACGGCGCGCCTTCTCTGTCCCGGGTGCGGTACTGGAACGCCTGACACGGCGGCGAATCGTCAGGTCGTCAGGGCGTGCCGGACGAGCCTCGCGGCGAGCCACGCCCAGTAGAACGACCCGGAAGCGTTAAGCCTGGTGGGTGAAGACGGCGGCCTCCGGGAGATGGCTCGGGGGCCGCTGGCTGTCTTCCGGCACGTCGAACAACGCCCAGATGATGTGCCGCCCACCGCCGGCCGGTGTTTCACCCATGGCGAAGTTGCAGACGGCGATCGACGCGACGTTGTGCCGCATGATGTGCCACTGCCTGAGGTCAAGACGTGCGGTCGTGCGCACGGCAACGGACATCTTGTCGCCGCGCATCCGCAGCAGCAGCGAGAGAGGGCTCTCGTCCTCGACGTGTGAGACGAGCTCGACGGCCACCTGCGGCGCGACGTCGAGCAGCGACTGCACGCCCCACCGTTCGCAGGCGCGTTCGGTCAGCCGCTCGGCCACGTGCGGGAGGCAGCGGCACGTCGGCAGCGCCGCGTCCACCCGGTCCTCGTGCCGCAGCCGCACCACCGCGGCCACCGCTGCGGACGTCGTGGAGTGCATCGGAATGTGCCGGGGGAGACCGCGTGACTCCAGCGTCGACCGCAGCTGGTGGTCGCTGACGACGAGGCTCAGCGAGATGCCCGGCCAGCGCGACGCGGACAACCACACGACGTCGAACACCACGAGCAGGGCGGGAGACTCGGCGATGAGGTCGTCGAGTTCGACCACCACGCCGACGAGCTCTTTGGTGGCGTGGTCGAGCAGCACGTCCTGCAGGCGCATGTAGGTGGACCAGTCGAGGCGCCCGCTGAACCGGATGACGAGCACGCCGTTCTGCTCCCGCACGTCCACTCCGAGGCTGTCACCGGCCATGATCCCCGTCCCCTCCCGCAGCCTTCTCCCAGGTTCCAAGGCTGGCAATGTCACAACAGGAGTCCTAGGGGGTAACTACCCGTGTTCTGGCGTTGGTGCCTCTGGGGGACCGCGTTGCAGCGGGAGATCGAGCAGACCTAGGGTTCCGCTGTGGGCGGTTCGCTTTCCCCAAGTCGCAAGGGCAATTTGCCTGCTGACACAACTACTTTCGTCGGCCGCAGGCACGATGTCGCCGAGGTGCGACGACTGCTGTCCGAGTCGCGTCTTGTCACTCTTACGGGTGTCGGCGGCGTCGGGAAGACGCGGCTGGCGCTGCGAGCCGCCGCCGAGACCCACCGGGCTTTCCGCGACGGGGTGTGGTTCGTCGAACTGGGTGGCGTCACCGATCCGGAACTGGTCGTGCACACGGTTCTCGAGCAGCTGGGCGTCCACGACGACACGGTCCGCCAGCACCGCACCGTCCTGGTGGAACACCTGCGCGACCGGCAGGCGCTGATGGTGCTCGACAACTGCGAGCACGTCGTCGAGGCCACCGCGGACCTCGTGGACGCGTTGCTGCGCGGTGTCCCCGGCCTGCGCGTGCTGGTGACGAGCCGCGAACGCCTCGGCATCGACGGCGAACACCTGTGGCAGGTGGCCCCGCTGCCGCAGGACCCCGCGCTGGCGCTGTTCGCCGAACGGGCGGCGGCCGTCGAGCCCGGATTCGCCCTCGGCCCGCAGAACCACGACAAGGTCAGCGAGATCTGTGCTCTGCTGGGTGGAATCCCATTGGCCGTCGAACTGGCCGCGGTGCGCCTGCGCGTGCTGACGCTCGACCACCTTCTGTCCAGATTGGACGACACCTACCGGGTGCTGGCGGACGGCAAACGCGGCGGCGACCCGCGCCACCAGACGTTGCACGCGGCCGTGGACTGGAGCTTCCACCTGTGCACGAGGTCAGAGCAGATCCTGTGGGCGCGGGCGTCGGTGTTCTCCGGCACGTTCGACCTGGAGGCGGCGGAACGCGTCTGCTCCGGTGACAGCGTGGCACCGGAGGAGGTCATGCACTCGCTCACGGGCCTGGTCGACAAGTCGGTCGTGGTCGCGGAGCAGCACCCGTCCGGCACGCGCTTCCGGCTGCTGGAGCCGTTGCGCCAGTACGGCTTGGAGAAGCTGCGCACGGCCGGCCGGGAGCACGTGATGCGCGAACGGCACCGCGACCACTTCATCGAGTGGGCCGAGCGGCGCGAGAAGGAGTGGTTCGGCCCGGCCCAGCCGCAGATCTTCACGCTGACCCGCCTGGAACACGCGAACCTGCGGTCAGCGCTGGACTTCTGCTTCGACCACGACGACGAGCGCTGCGTGCACCTGGCCAGCACGCTGTGGTTCTACTGGGCGGGCTGCGGCATGCTCGGCGAGGGGCGGTACTGGCTGGACCGTTCGGTGGCGAAGTCGGCGCCGGGCCCGCTGCGCGCGAAGGCCCTGTGGGTCAACGGGTACGTCGCGACGCTGCAGGGGGACATCCCCGCCTCCACCCGCATGCTGGAGGAGTGCCGCGAGTACGCGGTCGAGGCGGGTGACGCCCCCGCGCTGGCCTATTCGACCCACCGGCTCGCCTGCACCCACCTGATCGGCGACGACCTCGACCTGGCGGACAACCTGTTCGCGGAGGCGATGAACCTCTACCGCGGCCAGGGCACGGTCAACAGCCACACCATGCTCGCCGGCATCGAACTGGCGATCTCGGCGACGTTCCAGCACGACTTCGCCGCCGCGGAACGGCTCTGCGTCGAGGCGAAGGCCGTCGGCGAGGAGCACGGCGAACAGTGGGCGCAGGCGTACGCGATCTACGTGCTGGCGTTGTGCGCGTGGGTCAGCGGCGACTTCGCGCGGGCGGACCAGCTCGGCCGGGAGTGCCTGCGGGTCAAGCGGACGTTCCACGACCTGCTCGGCATCGTGCTCGCGATCGAGGTGCTGGCCTGGATCGCGGCCTCGCAGGGCAACGCGGTGCGCGCGGCGACGCTGCTGGGCGCCACCAACGAGATCTGGCAGTCGGTGGGCTATCCCATGTTCGGGTCGCGGCACTTCGGCGCCCCGCACGGCGAATGCGAGGTCGCGGCCATCTCCGCGCTGGGCGAGCAGGAGTTCCGCGCGGTGTTCCGCAAGGGCATGGACCTCGAACTGGACGACGCCATCTCGTTCGCCATCGGTGAGGACCTGATCCCCGCGCCGCGGGTGGTCGCGCCGGCACCCACCCCGTTGACACGGCGCGAGCAGCAGGTGGCCGACCTCATCGCCGAGGGCTCGTCGAACAAGGACATCGCGGCTCGGCTGGTGATCGCGCGCCGGACCGCCGAGGGGCACGTGGAGCGGATCCTGCAGAAGCTCGGGTTCACCTCACGCGCGCAGATCGCCACCTGGGTGACGGAACGCCGCAATTAGTCCACACAAGGGATCCCATCATTGGGCGGCGGTGGCGGCGGCGCGGTGGCCAGTTCGGTGACCTTGGCGCGCACCTTGTCCCGGTCGACCTCGTTCACGTCGTGCCCGCCGATGGTGGCGCCGCCCTCGATCGGCAGCGTGTCGAACCGCACCTCGGCAGGCAGCTCGCGGGCGAACTCGGTCAGGTCGAACCGCGCGTCCAGCACGACGTCCTGCTTCGCCATGTCGACCAACGCCTGCACCACCGCCAGATCCGTGCCCTTCATCCGCTTCGCCACGGCGGACAGGAACGCCTGCTGGCGCCGGGTGCGGTCCAGGTCGCCGTTGGGGAGGCCGTGCCGCTGCCGCACGAACGACAGCGCCTGGCCCGCGTCGAGGTGCTGTGGCCCGGCCGGGAAGTCCGCACCGGACAACGGGTCCTTGGTGGCGTTCTTCAGGCACACGTCCACGCCGCCGAGCCCCTCGGCGATGTGGAAGAACCCGATGAGTGAGATCTCCACGAGGTGGTCGATCGGCTGGTTCAGGAACGCCGACACCGTCTCGACCTGTGCGCGGCGCCCGGCCTCGCGTCCGGCGCGTTCCAGCTCACGCCGGTCGTGCGCGCCGGCCTTCCGCAGCCGGTCCTCCTCGGCGACCTTGGCCCGGCCGTAGGCCTCCTTGATCTTGCCCTCGCCGCCGGACGCCAGCGGCACCAGGTCGTCACGCGGCACGGACATCGCCACCGCCGGCCCGGAAGCCGGGATGTGCAACAGCATCAACGTGTTCGCGTTGTAGCCGCCGCGGTCGCTCTCACCCGCCTGCATGCGCCGCAGCACGTCGTCCGGCAGCGGTTCGCCGTGCAGGTCCAGCCTGGTGGTCAGCCCCATGATCAGGATGTTGGTGCCGGAGGTCGACCGCGGCGCGTCGTCCGGGATCGCGTACGACCGCTCGACGCCGGTCGAAATCGTGGACACAGTTGCCCACGCGATGCCGGAGGCGGCGAGCACGGCCGCGCACAGGCTCACCCACGCGGTGCGCGTCAGGACGTGAAGAGCGGTGCGGTGATAGCCACCACGTGATTGCATGAACAGGACACCCCCTGAACTATTCTAGGTGGTCATGGGGGTTCAGCTGCCCACTCTGGCAGCAGTTGCGATGCTGGCGGTCTTCGCGCAGACAGGCGTCTGGGTCGACGGGGACAACCTCGGCTGGGCCTTCGGCGTCTGGTTGGTGGCGGGCTCGGTGATCGCTTCGGCGCTCGTGCGCCGGGTGGGGTTGTGGACGGTGGCACCGGCGCCACCTCTCGTCTTCGTCGTGGTCGCGGTGGGCAACGCGGCCTGGGACCGGCAGGCCCGGCGCCAGGCCTGGTGGGGGAGCAGCAAGGAGTTCGCCGCGGACGCGGTCCCGTGGTTCGTGAACGGGTTTCCGTGGATGGCGGGTGCGGTGGGCGCGGCCCTGGTGGTCGCGGCTGTCCGCGTCATTTCTGGGGGGAAGAGGAAATGCAGGTCTTCGTCGACGGCAACGGCGGTAGACGGGTAGTCGCGAGACTGGTCAGTCTGACTGTCGCAAGTGGACTCATCGCGTTCGCCGCCGTGGTCGGTGGCGCGCTGCTGGGAGCGTGGTGACGCGCGCCCCGCGGCTGCACTGGATCTCCATCGGGCTCGGGCTGCTGGTGCTGATGTGCGTGGTCTCGTTCCACGCCCACACCGCGATCAGACCTGAGCCCGTGCAGCACGCCCGCGAGGTTCGGGAGCTGCCGGAACGCACGCTCGCGCTGGCGTTCCACGGCGGTCCTGATCCGAAGTGGACACCGCGCACGCTGGACCGGCTGCGGGAGGCCGGGGTCAAGGGCACCTTCTTCGTCATCGGCGTCCAGGTCACCCGCAACCCCGACGTCGTGCGACGCATCGTGGACGAGGGACACCAGATCGGCATCGACGGCTTCCGGGCCGCCGGCGACTGGACGGACCCGCTGAACCTGGCGTTCGCGCAGGCCGCGCTCGCCGACGTGCTCGGTGTCCACGCCCGGCTGGTCGGCGCGCCGGTCGAGATCGACAGCGGCGACCGCGAGCACCAGGACATCGGCACGCTGGTGAAGATGTCGTTGCAGGAGGGAGAAGGCGTCGTCCGGCTGCACGACGACGGCAGCATCGGCGGTGACATCGCCCGCCAGCTGGCCAAGGCGCCCGGTTACCGGTTCGTCCCGGTTCCCGGCGGCGGCACGGTCAGCACCACCGGCCCGCAACGGTTCGCCGCCTCGGTCACCACGTGGTCGCAGCGCAACGGCGGCGTCGTGCTCGTGCTGCTCGGCACGGCGATCGGGATCGCGGCCCTGCTCGGCATCCTGCGCACGCTCATGCAGCTCGGCCTCGCGCACACCGACCGCCGGCTGCGGCGCGAGAGCGAGAACGCCGACGAGCCGCCGCCGTGGATCGCACCGCCGGTCACGGTGGTCATTCCGGCGTACAACGAGGCGTTGAACATCGCGGCCACGGTGAGGTCGATCGCCGCGAACAACCACCTCGCCGACGTCGAGGTGATCGTGGTGGACGACGGCTCGACGGACGGCACCGCGGACCGCGCCGAGGAACTGGACCTGCCCGGCGTCACCGTGATCCGCCAGGACAACCAGGGCAAGCCCGCCGCTCTGAACGCGGGCGTGCGGCAGGCGAAGCACGACGTGCTGGTGTTGCTCGACGGTGACACGATCTTCGAGCCGGACACGATCGGCCAGCTCGTGCAGCCGTTCGCGGACACCGGCGTCGGCGCGGTCGCCGGCAACGCCAAGGTCGGCAACCGGCAGGGCCTGCTGGGCCGCTGGCAGCACCTGGAGTACTGCGCCGGGTCCAATCTGGACCGGCAGATCCTGCACGCGCTGCGCTGCATCCCGACGGTGCCGGGTGCGATCGGGGCGTTCCGCAAGGCCGCGCTCACCGACGTCGGCGGCGTCAGCGACGACACGCTCGCCGAGGACACCGACCTCACGATGGCGGTCACCCGAGCGGGCTGGCGGGTCGCATACCGTCCACAGGCGAAGGCGTGGACCGAGGCGCCGGTCACCGTCCACGGCCTGTTCCAGCAACGTTACCGCTGGTCGTACGGCACTTTCCAGGCGATGTGGAAACATCGCGGCGCGCTGGCGGAGAAGGGGCCGATGGGCCGGTTCGGGCTCATCTACCTGCTGGCCTTCCACCTGCTGCTGCCGATGCTCGCCCCGGCGATGGATCTGTATGTTGTATACGGTTTTCTGGCGGCAGACGCGCCGCTGGCGTTGTTCGTGTGGACGGCGTTCCTGCTGATCCAGACGGCGAGCGCGGGCTACGCGCTGAGGCTCGACGGCGAGTCGCTCAAGCCGTTGTGGGCATACCCCCTACAGCAGATCGTATACAGGCAGCTGATCTACTCCGTGGTCATCCAGTCGTTGGTCACCGCCGCGCACGGCACGCAGTTGCGGTGGATGTCGGTGCGGCGCACGGGTCGGCTCGCGGACGCGCCCGGCGGTACGGTGCACGTCAATTAGTGGCCACAACGCGAGTTCGACTTGAAGGTGAACTCGCCGCCGTCTGCGGAGCAGCGGCCAAAGACAGAGGATCCTGGGTGGGTCGCACGCCCTTGGACACGCCTGCTCGTCAGCAGGAGGTCTTCTCCGCCGTGCTCGACGTGCTGGCCGAGGTCGGTTACGCCCGGTTCAACATGGACCTCGTCGCATCCAGGGCGCGGGCGAGCAAGGCGAGCCTCTACCAGCGCTGGCCGTCCAAGGTGCGGCTGATCATGGACGCGCTGAAGGCGAACCTGCCGGACCTGCCGCAGCCGGACGAGGGCACGTTCGCCGAGGACGTCCGGCAGATCCTGCGCTCGTGGGGCGAGCCGATGCCGTTCGACATCGCGGGGATCTTCCTCGGGCTGCTGGAGGGAAGCCGTCAGGACGCGGATCTCGCCTGTCTGCGCGAGGAGTACGTCGACCGTGCCTACACCGAGCAGCTCCAGGTCGCCGTCGACCGGGCGAAGATCCGCGGTGAGCTGCCGGAGCGGCTCGACGCCGGCATCCTCATCACCGCGCTGATCTCGACTTTCGTCCTGCGTTCCGAGGAACAGGGCGTGGTGGACGGCATCGTCGACGGCATGCTGAGACCGCTGATCGGTGACCTTTAACCCCAAATAACTCGTCAGATCGTAGTTTCTTCGCTACGTTCGGTCATGGTTTCAAAAGAACAGTTCTGTTCTGTTGAGGGGGAGTTCCCGTGACTGAAGCTGCCGTCTGCCCAGTCCCGCACGACAACCGCACGCATCCGCTGGGCGCGCCCGCGGGCTTCGAGGAGGCCATCAGCAACGGCCCGGTGAAGATGATCTGGCCCAACGGGGTCGAGGCCTGGGTCGTCAGCAGCTACGACGGCGTCCGGCAGGTGCTCTCGGACCAGCGCTTCAGCGCGAACAAGGAGGGCGGGCCCGAGATGCGCACCGAGGGTGAGCAGATTCTCGGGGTGCCGCAGCCGGGCAACATGAACGTGATGGACGGCGACGAGCACCTGCGCCTGCGCCGCCCGCTGTCGCGTGCGTTCATGGTCAAGCGACTCAACGAGATGCGCCCGCGCATCCAGGAGATCGTCGACGAGCACCTCGACGCGATGGAACGCAAGGGCGCGCCGGCCGACCTGGTGTCGTCGCTGTGCCTGCCGGTGCCGTCGCTGGTGATCGCCGAGCTGCTGGGCGTGCCGGCGGAGCACCAGGAGCTGTTCCAGGCCACCGCCAGGGAGATGTTCGGCAAGAACGGTTCGAAGGCCGAGTACGAGGCGAAGGCCGCCGAACTGGGCGAGGTGCTCGCCAAGGTCGTGGTCGAGAAGAAGGCGTCGGGTGCCACCGACGACATGATCGGCCTGATGGTCAACGACACCGACTTCGACATGGACGAGCTGCTGATGCTCGCCATCGGCCTGCTTGCGGCGGGCCACGAGACGACGTCGAACTTCTTCGGCCTGTTCACGCTCACGCTGTTCGAGCACCCGGATCAGCTGGCGGTGCTGAAGCGCGACCCGAGCCGCGCGGACGTGATCGTCGAGGAGATGCTGCGGTACACGATCGGCAGGCTCGGCGGTGCCGGGCTGGCGCGCAGGGCGGTCGAGGACGTCGAGGTCGACGGCGTGACCATCCGGGCGGGTGACTGGGTGACCGTGTCGTTGCACGCCAACCTGGACGACACGCTGTGCCCGCAGGCGGGTGAGCTCGACCTGGAGCGCAAGGCGGTGTCGCACCTCGGCTTCGGGTTCGGCCCGCATCAGTGCCTCGGCGCGAACCTGGCCAGGGCGGAGCTGCAGATCCTGCTCCGGACGCTGTTCACCCGGTTCCCGGACGTGCGGCCGGCGATCCCCGTGGCCGAGATGGACTTCCGCGAGGACATGATCACCTACGGCGCTGCCGCGATTCCGGTGGAGTGGTGAAGATGCCGAGGAGTGCGACCGTCCGGATAGACCAGACCAGGTGCATCGGATCGGGGCAGTGCGTGCTCGCCGCACCGGACGTGTTCGACCAGTCCGACGACGACGGGCTGGGCCTCGTCGTGATCACCGAACCACCCGCTGACCTGCTGCCGGGCGTTCGTGACGCGGTGGACAGGTGCCCTGCTCAGGTGGTGAGCCTGGAAGAGTGACTTGATCGGCCGTTCCGGTGAGGTGTCATCACTGGAAATTGATTCAGTTCCTCTCCGCTGACACCTCGTTGGCCCCTTTCCGGTCACGCCGTTCGTCCAGAATCGTAAGCGCGACCACCACAGCGTCGTGGTGGGCGCGCCTACGTGTCCCGGGAGAGTCCAAAGACCCTTCCCGACCAGGTCCAACAGCGGGATGGTGACGGCGGCGCGGTGAGTACCGGCGGTGTGTAACGGGTACCTGTGAAAACGGGTGCGTGGCGCACGTCAGGAGGGCCAGCTATGTTCGGCAGCGAAGCTTTTCCAGCTCGCGTGGACAAAACCGACGTGCGGCACGTGGAAACTCTGACCAGCGCACTGCGGGCACTGGATTACGAATACGGCGGCGGCTCCTGCCGGGACGCCTGTGTCGCGCTGCTCAACTGGGCGAACCCGCTGCTGGGCACCGGCTCGACCGGACAGGTGCTGGAGCGGCTCCAGGTTGCTATCGCGGACCTGCACAACCTGGCCGGCTGGGCGTCGTTCGACATGGGCCTGCTGGAGTCCGCACACGTGCACTTCGGCCGTGCGATGGACCTCGCGCGTGCGTCGGGCAACAGCGCGTTGGAAGCCAACATCCACTATCGGATGGGCCGCGTGCACCTGCACTACGAACTGGCCGAGGACGCGTTGGCATCGTTCCAACGTGGATTGCCCATCGCGCAGGCCAGCGGGTCCACGTTGGCCGTGTCGATCCTGCACGCCAACGAGGCGTGGGCGTTCGCGAAGATGGGCGCCGAACGGCAGGCGTTGCGCCAGTTCGCCCGCGCGGAGGAGGAGTTCGAACGCGCTGAGGCCGAGGACGCACCGCCGTGGGCACGTTTCTTCGACCTCGCCGACCTGGTGTCGATCGGCGGCATGGTCCACACGGAACTCGCGCGTACTTGCGACGTGAAGTACGCGCGGACCGCGATCTCGTTGCTGACCAGGGCGATTTCCTCCGGGGGAGGGGAAACGTCGCGCAGCCAGTCGTTCCGGCTCGCCGCGCTGGCGGTGAACTACCTGGTGCAGAACGACGCCGAACAGGGGCGGGACATCGGGGAACAGGCGATCGCGGTGTCCGGCTCGATCCGTTCGGCCCGCACCCGTGACCGGATGCGGCCGCTGAAGCAGGAGGCGGAACGGTTGCGGGGCAACGAGGCCGCGGACGAGCTGTCGTCGCGGCTCGGGGAGTTCATGTCCGCGTCGCAGGGAGCCGCTTGAAGGCGCCGCCGGGGCCCGAGGAGAGGTTTGGGCTTCGAACCCCGGCGACACCATGAACCCGAGCGGCGCCCAGCTGGGGGGCCTCAGCGCCGCTCGGCGTCTGGTGGGGCGTCAGCAGCGGATGTCGGTGCGCGCCCGGTAGGTCATCGCGCCGGAGTTCCACTCGGCGTAGGCGGAGGTGCAGGTGTTCAACGTGTCGGTGCCGCTCGACCACAGCTCCTGCTGCCGGTAGCGGCCCGACTTCTGGCCCGCGTGGCCGTACGGCTCACGTGAGTCGACGCTGCCCCACTTCTCGATGATGATCATCTCCGGCGTGTAGGGCGCGCCACCGCCGTGCACGCTGTCCCACGTGTAGATGTAGGCCCAGTTCTTGTCGCAACCCTTGAACTGCTTGACGGACGCCCACTTCTGCCCGTGGTCACCGATGTAGCCGGTCTTGCCGATCTGCGTCACCCGTGCGCATCCGGGAGCGCTCTCGGCCTGCGCCTGGCCGGACCACACGACTCCTAAGAGCAACGCGGCGGAGGCGATGAAGGTTGTCCTCTTCATGGGCGAGAAGCATCACGTGACCCGCTGACATTTCGCTGACACCTCGGGTTACCGGCTGGTTAGGATCTGCCCATGCAACGGCGGTGGGAGTTCAGGGTTCTCGGATCGTTGCAGGTCATCGACTCGGGTCGGGTGGTGGAGCTCCGCTCGGCCAAGCAGCGTGTCCTGCTTGCCGCGTTGCTGATGAAAGCGAACGCGCCGGTCTCGTCGTACGAGCTGATGGAGCACCTCTGGGGCGAGGAGCCGTCTGGTGCGGCGCGCGCGACCCTGCAGACGTACGTCATGCGGTTGAGACAGTCGCTGGACGACCTCGCGGACCGCAAGCTCGTCCGCACGTGGCCGACCGGCTACTCGATCCACCTCGAGGACGACCAGCTCGACCTGCTGACGTTCCAGCGGTTGCGGGCCGAGGCCCGGCGCGCGCCGGACCTCGAGACCGAGGCACGGCTGCTGGGCGAGGCCGCGGCCTTGTGGCGCGGGCCGGCCCTGGACCAGATCTCGTCGCTGCGGATGGAACAGACCGACGTGCAGCGCCTGAACGAGCAGCGCTGGGAGGTGCTGGAGCGCCGCAACGACGCCGACCTGCAACTGGGCCGGCACGACCAGATCGTCGACGAACTGCGGTCCCTGGTCGCGGAACACCCGTTGCGCGAACGCTTCTGGTACCAGCTGATGCTCGCCCTGCACCGCACCGGCCAGCAGGCGCAGGCCCTGGACGTGTTCCGCCGGGCCAGTGACGTGCTCGCCGACGAACTCGGCATCGACCCGAACGCCGAACTCCGCGCGCTGCACATGGAGGTCCTGGCGGGCTCCGCCGCTCCCGTGACCGTCCAGTCCGGACCCTCCTGGCTGCCACCGGCAGTCGGTGACTTCTCCGGCCGTGCCGACGAGGTCGTGCGGCTCACGGCCGGGTTGCGCGCCGGCGGGACGTGGACGATCACCGGGCCCGGTGGTGTGGGCAAGACTTCGCTGGCCGTGCACTGCGCACACCTCGTGCGCGACGGGTTCCCCGACGGGCAGCTGTACCTGAACCTGCGCGGCGGCGAGCAGAAGCCCGTCGAACCCGCTGCCGCGCTGGACCGGTTGTTGCGCGGCCTCGGCGTTTCCGGCGGTGCGATTCCGTCCTCCGTGGAGGATCGGGTCGACCTGTACCGCGACCTGCTGTCGGACCGCCGGATCCTGGTCGTGCTGGACAACGCGGTGAACGAGGCCCAGGTCAGGCCGCTGCTGCCGGGGACCACCTCGGGTGCGGCTCTCGTCACCTCACGGGCGGCGCTGGCGGGTCTCGAGGCTGCTCACGTGGTGCCTCTGGACGTCCTGCCGTCGGCGGATGCGCTGGCGTTGCTGCGGACGGCGGTGGGTGAGGCCCGCTGCGCCGCGGAACCCGGTGCGGCACAGGACATCGTGACCTATTGCGGACAGCTGCCGCTGGCGCTGCGGGTGGCGGCGGCGCGGTTGGTCGCGCGTCCGCACTGGCAGCTCGCGAAGCTCGCCGGCCGGTTGTCCGACGAACGCCGCCGCTTCGACGAGCTGTCGCTGGGCGATCTCGACGTGCGTGCTTCGCTCGCCCTGTCCTACGACGGGCTGGGCGAGTCGCATCGGACGGCGTTCCGGTTGCTGTCGCTGGTCGACACGCCTGATTTCCCGGCCTGGGTCGCGTCTCCGTTGCTGGGGATGGATCTGGACGATGCCGAGGACCACGTCGAGGCTCTGGTCGACGCCCGTCTGGTCGACTACGCCGGCCGGGATGCGTTGGGGCAGGTGCGGTATCGGCTGCACGACCTGCTGCGGGCCTTCGGACGTGAGGCTGCCACCGAGGAGCCCGCGGTCGCGCTGAAGGCGTTGTTCGAGCAGTGGCTCGACCTCGCCACGAAGGCGGACGTGGAGCTGCCCCATCAGTCGATTCGGCTGGAACCCCTCGCACTGGAACGGTTCGACCTCGGGGACGCGGCGGAGTGGTTCGACGCGGAGTGGCTGAACATCCACGCGGTGATCACCCAGGCCGCCGCGCTCGGGCTGGGAACGCTGGCCGCCGAGCTGGTGATCCGGTCCACGGCGTTCTGCGATCTGCGGGCCCGGTTCGACGACTGGGAGCACATCAACGCGCTGGGGCTGGCGTGCGCGCCCTCCGAGCGGAAGCCGATCCTGTTCCAGCAGCGGGGAATTCTTTGTGCGCGGCGGCACGACTACGCCGCCGCGTCGGAGAACTTCCGTGCCGCGCAGGAAGGATTCGCCGCGGCCGGCGATGTCTGGGGCGAGGCGTACGGCTGGTACGGCATGGGGTGGATGCACGAGTGGAGCGGCCGGTCCGCCGAAGCCCGTGAGGCGCATCGTGAGGCCATGGCCCGGTTCGAGGCGTCCGGGAACCCGCACGGCGAGATCGAGGTGCTGTGTTCGCTGGGCGCGATCGAACGGCGTGCCGGCGGGCTCGTCGCCGCGCAGGAGTACCTGGAGCGGGCTCGGCGGGTGGCCGGGCAGCTCGGGGACGAGCAGAGCGAACTGATGGCGACGCTGGAACTGGGGCGGTTGCACCAGTTCACGGGTGAGCTGCGGATGTCGGCCTCGTTCCTGCGGTCGTCGCTGGCCGCGGCGCAGAAGCTCGGAGACCCGGACATGGCGGCGAACATCCGGCTGTTCCTGGCGGACACGCTGATCCGGTCGGGGCAGGTGCCCCTTGCCGAGGAACAGTTGCGGCAGGCCTGGAAGTTCTTCGAGGAGCACGACGACCGGCAGGGCCGGATCTGGGTGTGGCGCTTGAGGTCCGGGCTCGCGGACTCGCCGGACGAGGCCTTGGAGCTGGCGTCGCTCGCTCTGGAGCAGGCGCGGGAGATGGACTCGCCGCCGGAGTTCGGGCGGTCGTTGCGCGTGCTGGGCAACGCCCTGGAGCGCGTCGGCCGGTCGGAGGAGGCGCGGGAGCACTGGCGGCAGGCGGAGGAGACGCTGACCGCGGCCGGTTTCCAGGCGGAGGTGGACGAACTCCGCCTGGCGACGTCCTGACCCGGCCCTGGTTCTGATTCAGCCCTGGTTCTGGCTCAGGACCGTGTCGACGGTGACCCCGGACGCCACGATCATGCTCAGCAACGGGTCCGGCACCTGGCGGTGGAACTGCACGACGTAGTTGTCCGCGGTCGAGAACATCGCCTTCGCCATGCCCTGCCAGGTCTTGGTGATCCGGGCGACCTCGGTCTCGGTGTGGTCCTGCAACGAGAAGTTCCACGCGCGCCAGTTCTCCGCGTAGATGCCGCCCACCTTCATGCCGTTGCAGACGTAGGCGAAGCGGACCTTGCCGAACACGTTCTCCTGGACGATCTCGCCGATCGGCATGCCGTCGCCGCGCTCGACGATCACCTTCGACTTCCACATGGTCGCCGGGCGGGTGATGCGGAGCAGCGGATTGCCCTGCACGTCCCGGATCTCCAGCCGGACGTCCAGCATCGAGTCCATCTTCGTGAACGCGCGCAACGCCTTGGCCGCGCCGGACTGACCGACCTGCTCGACGGTGCCGATGTGGCGGGCGTGCTGGTCGTAGACGACGTAGGAGTTCGACATCTCGATGAGCTTCGCCTTCTGGTTCACGACCAGGACGGGCTCGGTGAACAACGTGCCGCCGCCACCCTGCACGGGCTGCTGGACGCCCGCGCGCTGGACCTGCCGCGCCACGCGGTCCTGGCCGGTGCCGCCCACCTGCAGTTCGGCGTGGTGGGCGTCGGTCTGCTGCTGGCGTGGCTGCGTGTGGGAGGTCCACTGGGTGCCGTCCCACCACCGCACGAAGCGCGGGTCGGCGTTGTCCGGGTACCAGCCGGGCGCGGTGTTCATGCGGTGAGAGTAGTGCGCAAACCTCTGCCACACGCGAAGATGCGAGTATGTTCGCAGGCAAACGATTCATAGCGGCGCTCTTCACCGCGACTCTTGTCTTGTTCGGCGTGAATGCCGGAATCGCCACCGCCGCAACAGAAGTGTGCGCGGGCGCCTATCAGGGCGACACGAGGCTCGGTCCCGAGACGTTGCCCCGGCCGTGGCAGCAGCCCGTCGGGCCGCTCGTGGCCGGGTACAAGCGGTTCGGCGGGCTGACCCAGGAGGCGTTCCTGGCCAGGTACTGGAACGGAACCGGCTGGAACTACCCGCCGCAGGACGGGTTCTGGCTCAAGCCCGACGGCGAGCCGATCAAGTACCAGAGGACGCTCAACGCCAACACGCGGCTCGACCGGTTCGGCAGCGAGTTCGGCGGGTTCCTGGCGTACAAGGGGGCGCACTACTCCACGCGTGCGATCCCGCCGCAGAGTCTTTACACGTTCGATCCCGCGTACCGGTGCAACTACCACGTCTACAAGGTGACGAAGGCGTTCGCGGTCTGGGAAGGGCCGATCGCGCCGTGGTTCGAGCAGCCCGGCGGTGGCCTGCAGCAGAAGCTGGACAGGGCGCTGGTGCCAGGCGACGGGGCACTGAATGTCGCCTGGCTGCTCTCCAACGGCTACCTCGTGCGGATCAACTGATCGTTGCCTAGTTGATCGTGATCGCGCCCGCCGGGCACAGGCCAGCGGCTTCCTTCGCGGTGGCCTCGTGCGCGGCGTCGGGGTGCTCCTCCAGCAGCACGACCGTGCCGTCCTCTTCGTTCTGGTCGAAGAGATCCGGGTCGGTCAGAACGCACATTCCCGAACCGCAACACTTCGACTGATCGACGGAAATCCTCATGCCGACCACGCTACTGGCAACGAGTGGACCCCGTAGATCCCCATGTCCGTGCGCAGCGGCACCTCCTCGGGCTCGACGTCCAGCCTGAGGTCGGGGAACTCCTGGAACAGCTTGGAGAACCCGATGCGCATCTCGATCCGGGCGAGCTGCTGACCCAGGCACTGGTGGATGCCGTGCCCGAACGCGACGTGTCCCGACGCGGGGCGGCGCAGGTCGAGTTCCTCGGGGTTGCCGGGGAACTTGTCCGGGTCGCGGTTCGCCGCCGGCACGTGCATGAGCACGGTGTCGCCCGCCCTGATCAGGTGGCCGTCGATCTCCACGTCGTCGGTCGCGGTGCGGACCGGTCCGAAGTGGATGATCGACAGATACCGCATGAGCTCCTCGACGGCGTTGTCGACGACCTCGGGCTCGTCCTTGAGGATCTTGAGCTGGTCAGGGTGCTGCAGGAGCGTGAACGTGCCGATGCCCAGCATGTTCGCCGTGGTCTCGTGCCCGGCGAGCAGGAGCAGCATCGCCATGTTCGACGCTTCCTCGTCGGTCGGCTCCCCGGTGGCCAGCAGGTCGCTGATCATGTCGTCGCCGCCGGGGTTCGCCTTCTTGCGGGCGATCAGCTCGCGCATGAAGTCCTGGATGCGCGCGAAGGCCGCCATGGCCTCCTTGAACGTCGTCTCCAGGCTCAGCATCTTCGCGGTGTCGTCCTGGAAGCGGTGCCGCTCGTCGTAGTCGACGCCGAGCAGCGCGCAGATCACCAGTGACGGCACCGGCAGCGCGAACTCCTTCACGAGGTCCGCCTTGCCGTCGAACGTCCGCAGGTGCTTGAGCTGGTCGTCGACGATGGTGCCGATCCACTCGGACAGCTGGTTCATCCGCCGGACCGTGAACTGACCCTGCAGCATCTTGCGCAGCCGGGTGTGGTCCGGTGGGTCCTGGCTGAGGAACATGCCCGGCTCGACCTTGCGGCCCTCCTCGGGCACCTCGCCCTGGAACCGCTTGTCGAGCAGGTGGTGCTTCTCGGGGTTGTTGGTGAACTTGGGGCTCCCCAGGATCTCGCGCACCTGGTGGTGACCGGTGACGAGCCAGCCGAGGTGGCCGTCCGCGAACTTCAGCCTGCTGATGCGGGCCTGCTCGCGGATCTGGGTGACCTCGGCGGGCGGGTCGAACGGGTTCTGGCGCGTGGTGGGCAGTTCCTCGGAGATCAATTCGGTCATCTCGCACACCTCCCAGTGCTCAGCAGAGGACCTACTTCCGAAGCTACAGAAGTTTCATGACTTCGTGAAGGTGAATTGAGGGTGACGGACCGCCACCGGCCGAAATCTGTCCGCATCTGCCGGTCGTGGGTCGCGACGGCCACGGCGGCCCTGGTCTGGTGGAGCGCTTCCGTCAGTTCGTCGACCAGTGCGATCGACAGGTGGTTGGTCGGTTCGTCGAGCAGCAGGACGTGCGGGCCGGTGCTCAGCAGGATCGCCAGCTCCAGCCGCCTGCGCTGTCCAGTGGACAGACGGCCGACCGGGCGCGCGAGGTCTTTTCCGGTGAGCAGGCCGATTTCCTCCACCCGCGAACACAGCTCGGCCGCGGTGGCGTCCTCGTTTTCGAAACACGACTCCTGGGCGAGCAGGGCGACCCGGCCGACGTGGTGCACCGTGCCCGTCGCCGGTTTCAGACGGCCCGCCAGCACGGTCAGCAGCGTCGACTTGCCGGCGCCGTTCGGGCCGGTGATCAGCAGCTTCTCGCCGGCGCTGAGCGAGATCGGCTCGGTGAGGTTCAGCCTTCCGGGTACTTCGAGCGGGGTGGCGTGCAGCAGGTCGCCGCTGGCCTCCAGTTCGGGCGGGGTGAAGCGCAACGGTGGCGGGGGAGCGTCGAGGCGCTGGTCGTCCAGCTCTTCGAGCCTTCGGGCGACGTTGCGCATCTTGTTCGCCGCGCGGGTGCTGCGTTTGTGCTTGAACGCCCCCTTGGGCGGGCGCCAGGCGTCCTTGAGACGTGACTGGGCGCGCTCGACCTTGTCGGTCAGCTCGTCGTGCTCGGCTTCCTCCTGGGCGAACCGCTGTTCCCAGCGCTGGCGTTCGGCCCGCTTGGCGTCCTTGAACGCCCGGTAGCCGCCGCCGTGCAGGTGCACCTCGCCGTCCGGGGACGGGTCGAGGTCCAGCAGCTGCGTGCAGACGTCGTCCAGCAACGTGCGGTCGTGGCTCACGAGCACCACGACGCCGTGGTGTTGCTGGAGGCGTTCGGTCAGGAAGGTGAGTGCGCCGGCGTCCAGGTGGTTGGTCGGCTCGTCGAGCAGCAGGACGTCCGCGCGTTCGGCGAGCAGGCAGGCGAGCCTGACCCGATAGCGTTGTCCCACACTGAGGTGCGCCAGCATCGTGTCCCTGGCGTGGTCGGCGTCGAGGGCCTTGAGCGCGATGTCGGCACGGCGTTCGGCGTCCCACGCCTCGATGTCCTCGGCGTGGGCCAGCGCTTTCTCGTACCGCTGCTCGTCGAACGGCTCCGCCGCACTGTCCAGTTCGGACAGTGCATGACGGCTTTCGCGCAGCGCCTCGCTCAGCAGGTCCCCCACCGTTTCGCTTTCGTGGAACGGCATTTCCTGTTGCACGAGGCTCAACGAACCGTGCCGCGTGACAGTTCCCTGATCGGGAACCAGGTCGTCGGCGAGCAACCGGAGCAGCGTGGTCTTGCCGCGGCCGTTCTCGCCGATGACGCCGAGACGCTGGCCTGCGGAGACTTTCAGCGAGATGCCGTCGACGACGGGGCCGGCCTCATAGCCCTTGGTGAGATCTTGGGTCGTCAAATGAACATGCGTGCGCATGCGGATCCTCTTTTGGGTACGCGAAATCAGGACGTGGTGCGTGGTGGCACACGTCCTGAATCAGAGGTAGAAGACCCCGTACCCGAATCCCATGAAACCCACGGTACTTACGGTCGCAACGCTTTTTCGACCGCCTTCTTCAGGTCTGCGCGGCTCTCCTCGGTGCCGGGCGTCGGCCCGGTCGTGCTGCCGCCGCCGACGAGCCGGTCGAAGAGCAGACCCTCGATGAACGCGGTGATGTGCGCGCCGGAGCGTTCGGGGTTCTCGTGGCCCAACGCCCGTGCCAGCGCGGTCGCCCGTTCGCGCGGGGAGTGCGCGAGGATCGACTTCAGCTCGGGGTGGTGCGTGGCCTCGAGCATCGCCGCGTATCTGGCGAGCGTCCGGTTCCGCTCGACCAGCCAGCTGTCGACCGTCCTCGCGATGCTGCCGGCGACGTCGGCCGTGTCGAGATCGATCTCCTGCTGCTCCTGGACGGCCAGCCGCTCCACGAGCCCCTCGATCAACGCCTTGCGCGTGCGGAAGTAGGCGCTGGTCGAGCCCTCCGGCAGACCGGCCTTCCGGTCGACCGCGCGGTGGGTGAGGCCGCGCATGCCGAGTTCGGCCACGAGCTCGATCGCGGCGTCGGTGATCAGGTCCTTGCGCACGGTGCTCCCCATCTCCTTCTACAGCTGTAGTCTACAGGTGTAGAGTCCTCTACATCTGTAGAGGAGGCGGGATGAAGGCGATCGTGGTGGGCGGTGGCATCGGCGGACTGGCGGCAGCGGTGTCGTTGCGGCGCGTCGGCTGGGAGGTCCAGGTTCTCGAGCGTGCCGCGGCTTTCGGCGAGATCGGCGCCGGTGTGGGCGTGATGCCGAACGCGCTGCGGGCGCTGGAGTGGATGGGGCTCGCGGACGAGGTTCGGCGGCTGGGCACTCCGCGCGTGTCGGGCGGTGTGCGGTCGTCCGACGGGCGCTGGCTGGTGCACCTGCCGGACGTCGGCCAGGAGAAGGTCATCGCGATGCACCGGGCCGATCTGCACGGCGTTCTGCTGCGCGCGCTGCCGCCGGAGATCCTTTTCAACAACGTCGAGGTGACCGGCGTTGAGGAGCTGGACGCAGACCTCGTGGTGGCGGCGGACGGCATCAACAGCCGCCTGCGCGGGGAGCTGCTGCCCGACGCGCCGGGACCGGTGTACGCGGGGGCCACGGCGTGGCGAGGGGTGGCGCCGGGTCCCTACGAGCTGCCCATCTCGCAGACACTCGGTCCCGGCGGCGAGGCGGGGATCCTGCCGCTGGGGGACGGCAGGGTCTGCTGGTACGTGGCCTTGGTGGCGCCCGCGTCGGCGTCGTTGGACCCGGTGGAGTTGTTCGCGGACTGGCACGAGCCGCTGCCGTCGTTGCTGAAGTCGACTCCTGACGTGATCCGCCACGACATCTACCAGCTGCCGTTGCTGCCCACGTTCGTGTCCGGGCGGGTGGCGCTGCTCGGCGACGCGGCGCACGCGATGACGCCGTACCTGGGGCAGGGGGCGTGCATGGCGTTGGAGGACGCGGTGACGCTGGCTTCGGTCGATGGTGACCTCACGCGGTACGACGCGTTGCGCCGGCCTCGTACGCAGGCGGTGTGGAAGGGCTCGCGGATGGCAGGGCGGTTCGGGATCGAGGTGCGGTCGCCGATCGGGCTGGCACTGCGGAACCTCGCGTTCCGGGCGCTGCCAGGGTCGGTGGCGGTGCGCGGGATGACCCGTTTCTCCTCGTGGGAGGTGCCCGCGATGCCACGATGACGTTCTTCGCGTCCATCCGCACGATGAAGTTCGCCGCGGTGACGGGCGGTGCCGGCACAAGCGGTCCCGGTCACCGCCGAGGTGACTTCGTGCGGTTACAGCGGCCGCACCAAGACGTGCTCCGGGCGGTACACAGTGGACGGTGTGGAGCACACCGCCGACATGCCGGTGGAGTCGGTGCCGTCCGGCCGGAGGGTCGAGATCGAGGTGCTCGCGGCAGACCACTCCGTGGTGGTTTCCCAGTCGTGGCTGGACATCCTGTTCTTTCGCGGCGGCGGAATCGTGCTCGCCGGGCTCGTGATCGGATTCGGTGTGCGGTGGACTCGGCTGGCGCGCGTCGCGACCACCAAACTCCGCGGAGCGAAGTTCACTCGAACGGGTCGAATCCAGCGGTGAACTAGATCACTGGTCAATGTTTGGTCTCGGCCGGATAACAGTCCAAAACCACCCTTTGTCGCGCCCATTGTCACCCGGTTGCGGTATCAAGTATTTGCTGAGCGTGTCGGGCGCGGTCCAGTGATCCAGATGGCGTAACGCTAGAGGCGGTTTTCCGCACACGAAAGCGCAACTACGGTGCCTCGCCATGACCCCCGTCCCGACTGATGTGATGCCCCGTTCCCTCACGGCGCTTCCCCCGGCGCAGTTGGAGAAGCTCGGCGAGATCGACATCCCCGAGGCAGAGGACTTCGTCCGGCAACACCACGCGGAACACCCGGAACTCGGTCCCGTCGAGGCCAGGCTCGCCGAGGTGCACGCGGAGATCGCGGCCACCGGCACCTACCGCCACACGACCGCCGAGCTGACCTTCGGTGCCCGCGTGGCCTGGCGCAACAGCTCCCGCTGCATCGGCCGCCTGTACTGGCGCAGCTTGAAAGTGCGCGACCTGCGCGAGACGTCCACACCCGCCGACGTGGCCGCGGAGTGCGTCGAACACCTCCGGGTGGCCACCAACAAGGGCAAGATCCGGCCCGTCATCACGATCTTCGCCCCGGCCGAGCCCGGCATGGCCGCGCCGCAGATCGTCAACGAGCAGATCGTCCGCTACGCCGCCTACCGCGGCTCGGACGGCGGCGTGCTCGGGGACGCGCGGAACCTGGCGCTGACCGAGCTCGCGTTGAAGCGCGGCTGGCAACCGCCGGCCAGCCGCAGCCCGTTCGACGTGCTGCCGCTCATGGTGTCCTGCAAGGGCCACGAACCCGCACTCGTCGAGATCCCGGCCGACGCGGTGCTCGAGGTCCCGCTGTCCCACCCGGAGTTCGAGTGGCTGGGCACGCTCGGCGTGAAGTGGCACGCCGTACCGGCCATCAGCAACATGCGATTGCGCATCGGCGGCATCGACTACCCGTCGGCGCCGTTCAACGGCTGGTACATGGGCACCGAGATCGGCGCGCGCAACCTCGCCGACCACGACCGCTACGACCTGCTGCCGTACCTCGGCAAGCGAATGGGCCTGGACATGTCGTCGGAGGCGACGTTGTGGCGTGACCGAGCTCTGATCGAGCTCAACCGCGCCGTCCTGCACTCGTTCGCGGAGGCCGGCGTCACGATCACCGATCACCACACCGAATCGCAGCGGTTCCTGACGCACCTGGAGAAGGAGGAACAGGCCGGCCGGTCGTGCCCCGCTGACTGGTCGTGGATCGTGCCACCCGTG
Organism: Lentzea sp. NPDC054927; assembly: GCF_053610285.1. Taxonomy (NCBI): domain Bacteria; kingdom Bacillati; phylum Actinomycetota; class Actinomycetes; order Pseudonocardiales; family Pseudonocardiaceae; genus Lentzea; species Lentzea sp. NPDC054927. The sequence continues at coordinate 31,639 of NZ_JBSGXZ010000018.1, read as the reverse complement.
TCGGGCGGGCTCACGCCGGTTTACCACCGCTACTACGAGACCGAAGAACTGTTGCCGAACTTCTTCCCCGCCGCTGCTCCCGGGAAGTGCCCTGTGTCGCACTGATCTGGCGTTCCACCGATCTGGCGGCACACTGACCGGGTGCAGCTGACACGGAGCCTGAACCTGACCGATGCCGTGTTCGTCGGGCTCGGTTCGATGATCGGCGCGGGTGTGTTCGCGGTGTTCGCCCCGGCCGCGGCGGCGGCCGGGTCCGCGCTGCTCGTCAGCCTCGTCATCGCGGGCGTGATCGCGTGCTGCAACGCGTTGTCGAGCGCCTGGCTGGCGGCGAGGTACCCGCAGTCCGGCGGCACCTACGTCTACGGGCGCGAACGGCTCGGCCGGATCTGGGGCGACCTGGCCGGCTGGGCGTTCGTGCTGGGCAAGACGGCGTCGTGCGCGGCCATGGCGCTGACGGTCGGCACCTACGTGGGTGCGCCCAAACTCGTTGCGGTGGCGGCGATCGTGGCGTTGACCGTGCTCAACCTGACCGGCGTCCAGAAGTCAGCGCTGGCCACCAGGATCATCGTGATCGCGGTCGTGCTCGTCCTGGCTGCCACCGCGGTGACGTCTCACACGGCGGCTCAGCCCGCCGAGTTCAAGGCCGTGGGCATCCTTCCTGCTGCTGCGCTCCTCTTCTTCGCGTTCGCCGGCTACGCGCGCATCGCCACTCTCGGCGAAGAGGTCAAAGAACCGCAGCGAACGATCCCGCGTGCCGTCGTCATCTCGTTGGCGATCACGTTGGTCGTGTACGCGATCGTGGCCGTGACCGCGTTGAACGCGTTGGGCAGCGATCTGGCCGTGAAGACACTCGCGGACGTGTCGCCTAGCCTCGCGCCGGTCATCCGGGTCGCCGCCGTGCTGGCCGCGCTCGGGTCGTTGCTCTCGCTGCAACTGGGGGTGAGCCGGACCGCGCTGGCGATGGCCCGCGACCGCAGGCTGCCGGGCCTGCTGGCCGACCTGCGCGTCGCCGAGATCGCGACCGGCGTGGTCGCGATCGGGCTGGTGCTCACCGTCGACGTGACCCGCGCGATCGTGTTCAGCTCGTTCTGCGTGCTGCTCTACTACGCGATCGCCAACGCCAGCGCGTGGACGCTCGGTAAGCGTCTCGTACCCGCGATTGGGCTGGTGGGGTGCCTGACACTCGCCGGTGCGGTTCTCTGGCAACTGTGATGTGGCCCAGGTCACCTTTGATCGCGTAACGTGCGTACGGTGAAAGTGGGAGCACCCGCAGAGTCGCGGCCCGCCGAGCGTCGCGTCGCCTGTGTACCTGAGACGGTGTCGTCGTTGGTCGATGCCGGACTGACCGTGCACGTCCAGGAAGGCGCCGGCCGGCACGCCCACGCCCTCGACGCGGCATACCGCGCGGCCGGAGCGACCGTGACGCCAGAGGACCCGACGTCGGAATCCGATGTCGTCGTGTCCGTGCAGCCGTTGACCGTCGACCAGGCCGGGTTGCTCAAACCCGGCGCCATCACCATCAGCTTCCTGCAGCCCGCGAACGACCGTGAGCTGCTCGAGGTCTACCGCGATCGCGGCGTCACGTCGTTCAGCTTCGACCTGCTGCCACGCGTGACACGTGCCCAGAGCGCGGACGCCCTGTCGTCGCAGGCCCTCGTGGCCGGCTACCGGGCCGTCCTGGTCGCCGCCGAACGACTACCGCGCTTCCTGCCCATGTTCACCACGGCCGCGGGCACCGTGCCCCCGGCCAAGGTGCTCGTGCTGGGCGCGGGCGTCGCCGGACTCCAGGCGATCGCCACCGCACGCCGTCTCGGCGCCGTCGTCGAGGCGTACGACGTGCGCAAGGCCGCGGGCGAGGAGGTCCGCAGCCTCGGCGCGAAGTTCCTCGAACTCGACCTGGAAACGCAGTCCGGCGTCTACGCGTCCGTGCAGTCCGAGGAGTTCCTGGAACGCCAGCGAGAACTCATCGGCGAGCACGTCGCCCAGTCCGACGTCGTGATCACCACGGCCGCGATCCCCGGCCGCAAGGCCCCGGTGCTCGTCACGACCGACATGCTCAAGGCGATGACGCCCGGCAGCGTCGTGGTCGACCTGGCCGCGGAGTCCGGCGGCAACTACGCGGGATCCGTTGCCGGCCAGGAAACCTGGGTCGGCGAGGTGCTGGTGCACGGCGCGCTGAACCTGCCGTCGTCGATGCCGGTGCACGCGAGCCGGTTGTACTCGCGCAATGTCCTCAACCTGCTCAAGCTGATGATCGCGGACGGCTCGGTGCGACCGAATCTCGACGACGAGGTGCTCAACGGCTGCTGCGTGACCCACGACGGTCAGATCCGCAAGGAGTTGCCGTGATCGACCTGCTGACGATCTTCGTGCTGGCCGTGTTCGTGGGCTTCGAGGTGGTCTCGAAGGTGTCCACGATCCTGCACACGCCGCTGATGTCCGGTGCGAACGCCATCCACGGGGTGATCCTCGTCGGCGCGATCCTGATCACGGGGTCCGCCGAGAGCACGCTGGAGCTGGTTCTCGGGGTGCTCGCGGTCTTCCTGGCCACGGTCAACGTCGTCGGCGGCTTCGTGGTGACCGACCGGATGCTGGAGATGTTCAGAAAATGATCGTCCAGCTGATGTACCTCGTCGCCGCGCTGTGCTTCATCCTGGCGCTGAAAGGCTTGAGCTCGCCCAAATACGCGCGCTACGGCAACTTCATCGGCGCGTTCGGCATGCTCGTCGCCGTCATCACCGCGTACGTGCACGGCGTCGTCCACAACGGACTGTGGATCCTGATCGCCGTCGCACTCGGTGTGGTGGTGGGCATTCCTGCCGCGCGGTCGGTGAAGATGACCGCGATCCCGCAGATGGTGGCGCTGTTCAACGGTGTCGGTGGCGCCGCGGCGGCACTGGTGGCGTTGGCGGAGTTCTTCGCGGTGCCGGACACCACGGTGATGTTCCGGCTCGCGACCGTGCTGACGGTGCTGATCGGTTCGGTCAGCTTCTCCGGTTCGGTGGTCACGTTCCTGAAGCTGCAGGAGCTGATGACGACGCGGCCGGTGTTGCTGCCGGCCGGGCAGCAGCTCGCGATCGCCGCCGGTGTGTCATCGGTTGCCTTGTGCGCCTTGACGATGGCGGTGCCGAACGGGTTCCTGCTGTGGTTGCTGGCGGCGGTCGGACTCTCGCTCGGCGTGTTGTTCGTGCTGCCGGTCGGTGGTGCGGACGTGCCGATCGCGATCTCGTTGCTGAACGCGTTCACGGGCCTTGCGGTCGCCGCGTCCGGCTACGTGCTGGCGAACACCCTGCTGATCGTCGCGGGCACGCTCGTCGGCGCGTCCGGCACGATCCTGACCCGGTTGATGGCGCAGGCGATGGGGCGTTCGCTGGCGAACATCCTGTTCGGGGCGTTCAAGGCCACGCCCGTTGTCGCGCACGGGGAAGAGCAGCGGACGGTCAAGTCGGGCACGGTCGAGGACGTCGCGATCCTGTTGGGGTACGCGAACAACGTCGTCGTCGTGCCTGGGTACGGGTTGGCTGTCGCGCAGGCTCAGCACGCCGTGCGCGAGCTCGTGACGCAGCTCGAGAAGCGCGGAGTCTCGGTGGCGTACGGGATTCACCCCGTCGCCGGGCGCATGCCGGGGCACATGAACGTGTTGCTGGCGGAGGCGGACGTGCCGTACGAGCAGCTCAAGGAGCTCGACGACGTCAACCCCGGGATCACGTCGGTCGACGTCGCGGTGGTGGTCGGGGCGAACGACGTGGTGAACCCCGGCGCGCGGGACGAGCCGTCCAGCCCGATCTACGGCATGCCGATCTTCGACGTCGACCGCGCGAAGTCCGTGGTGTTCATGAAGCGGTCGATGCGGCCGGGGTTCGCCGGCGTGGACAACGAGTTGCTGTACAACCCGAAGACGACGCTGCTGTTCGGTGACGCGAAGGACTCGCTCACGAAGCTTCTGTCGGCGGTGAAGCAGCTGTAGCCAGCAGTTCCGTCACCTCGGCCGCGGTCAGCGCCGGCAGCAGGCCGATCACGCCGTCCGCGCCGAGGGATCGCCACTGGTCCGCGTCTTCGAGGGTGTGCACCTCGTCGACGCCGAACCGCACGCCGAAGCCGTGCACGGTCGCGATCAGGTCGCGCATCGCCTGGCGCATCGGGGAATCCGGGTGCGGTGCGGGCGCGCGGGTGATTACCGCGCGAACCGGTACCTCGGTCAGCACGGTCAGTTCGTCGTGCCCGCCGTGGAACCCGTCCAGCGCCGTCACGACGCCGTTGTCGTGCAGCACCACCGCGTTGTCGTCGCCGGCCAGCACCGACGAGATGTCGAGCGCGATCCGCAGCCGGCCGGGCGGCAGGCCTGTTTCGTCCAGCGCTCGTTTGACGTCCCCGACCAGGTCTTCGTCGCGGGACTGCAACGCGCCCAACGCCAGATGCAGCGTCGGCGCCCGGTCGCCGAACTCGGCCACCCATTGCGCGGCCTGGGCGCACGCCTCGCGCAGCAGCCACTTGCCGATGGGCAGCGACAGGCCCGTCGAGTCGGCCAGCGCCATGGTGTCATTGTGGCTCAGGTCGTCCCAGTGCAGCCTGGCGACGGCGCCGAGCACCTCTTGGGTCTCGAGGTCGTGCACCGGCGCGTAGACGATCTCGATCTCGCCGTGCTCCCAGGCACCCGGCATCGACGCGGCCAGCGCGTATCTGCCGCGGCGGCGGGCGTCGTCGTGCTGGTCGTGCAGCGCCCACTGCCGCTTCCCGCGTGCTTTCGCCTGGCGCAGTGCGGCATTGGCGCACCGCATGAGTTCGCCCGCGGTCGTGAACGCCGGTGGCCGGTCCACCACACCGATGCTCGCCGACAGCGCGATGCCGTGATCGTCCACAAAGGTCGGTTCGCCGAGCGCTTCCTGGATGTCGTCGATGGTCGCGGTGACGTTGTCCGAGGTCGTCAGGAGCGCGAACTCGTCGCCGCCGATCCGGGCGACGATCGCCTTCTTCTCGCCGGCGAGCTTGCCGAGACGGGCCGCGACGATCTTGAGCAGCTTGTCGCCGGTCTCGTGACCCAGGCCGTTGTTGACGACCGAGAACGCGTCCAAACCCAGGTGGTACAACGTGATCGGCTCGCTGCCGAGCCGCCGTTCCACCTGGCTCGTGAAGTGCTGGCGGTTCGACAGCCCGGTGAGCGAGTCGTGCAGCAGCTGGTGGTCCAGGCTGCGCTGCAACAGGTGCAGCTCGCTGATGTCCTCGACCATCGTCACGTGGTGCGTCGGCTCGCCGTCCGCGTCACGCAGCAACGACACCGCGAGGTGTACCCACACCGGCTCGCCGTCCGCGCGGATCAGCTTGCGCTGGTCGCGGAACCTCTCGAGCCGGCCCTCCTGCACCTTCCGGTACGAGGCGCCCAGAGCGGCGACGTCCTCCGGGTGGTAGAAGTCTTTCAGGTTGTGGTCGCTCAGCTCGGCCCCGGACTCCAGCCCGACGATCTCGGCGAGCGCGTCGTTCGCCTGCACGCACCTGCCGGTGAAGTCGGTGATCGCGATGCCCAGCGCGGCGGAGTCGAAGACCTCCTGGAACCGCGCCTGGCTGACCTTCAGCGTGCGCTCGACCCGCTGCTTGGCCCGCACGATCGCGACCTTGATCTGCTCCTGCTGGTCGAACGCGTCCATCCGCATGGCCTGTGCGTACGCGGAGCTCAACCTCGCGAGCACAGGTAGTTCGAACGTGGGCGAAAGAACGTCGATCGTGGCACGCAACGAGTCCGGCCCGGTTGCGTGCAGTGACACCAATCGATAGGCAACCGATTCAGGTTCCGTCGCCAACTCGGCCAGTGAATCGAGCAGCGCCTGCTCGATTTCGGCGTGGGACAGCGGGATGTACGCGGTCGCGGTCAGCGCGTGCATCCAGCGGCGGGCGAGGTCCGGAAGTTCCATGCTGTGACAGAGCGTACGGACTTACCGCGACCGGGCCAACATGAGCAAATTGAGCTAGACCTTCCGGCCCACAGCGGCGTAGATGCCCGCCTTGTCCGGATCGTCGGTGTTCGTGCCCTCCGGCCGCCACAACGGCAGCGGCACGATTCCCGGCTCGACGAGCTCGAACCCGTCGAAGAGTCCCTCGATCTCCGCCCTGGTACGCGGGAACATCGGGTTCTGGCTCTTCTTCATGACCTCGACGACGCCGGCCATCTCCTCGGGCTGCAGGTCCTGGGTGAACTGCGAGAACGCCAGGTAGCTGCCCGCGGGCACGGCATCGCGGTAGGCGGCCACGACCGAACGCGGATCGGCCTCCGGTGACACGAAGTGGAAGACACCCGCGGTCAGCACGCCGACGGGCTGCGTGAAGTCGATGAGACCGCTTTCATCGGCGGCTTTCAGCACGTCCGCGGGGTGGGTCATGTCCTCCTGGATGATCGTCGCGCGCGGGTCGTCCTCCAGGATGAGCTGGCTGTGCGCGACCGCGACCTCCTCGAAGTCCACGTACACGACGTGGGTCTCGGGGTCGGCCTTCTGCGCGATCTCGTGCACGTTGCCGACCGTCGGGATGCCGGAGCCGAGGTCGAGGAACTGGCGGATCCCGTTGTCCATCATGAAGAGCACGGACCTGCGCAGGAACGCCCTGTTCAACCGCGCGATCGTGCGGGCGTTCGGCTGGGCCTGCAGGAACTTCTCCGCCAGCATCCGGTCGGCCGCGAAGTTGTGCCCGCCGCCGAGCAGGTAGTCGTACAGTCTGGCAGCGCTCGGCTTGCCGGTGTCGAGACCATCCGGAACCCAGCTCACCCGTTCGGACATGACCTCAGGCTACTGAGGCGCCACACGAGTGCGGCAGGGGGAGCGCCCTTTTGGACTAGTGCAAGCTCCTGCTATCACTGGAAAGTGTGAACCAGCGCGGTGGCGACCGCGACCCCCAGCGCCGTGCCGAGCCCGCGCGCGACGTTGACCAGCCCGCTCCCGACCCCGGCCGACGCCTCCGGCAACGCGCTCATCACCCGTTTCGTGCAGGCCGGCGCGACGATGCCGAGCCCGATGCCCGCCACCGCGAGCTGAAGTACCTGCGGCACAGGGAGGATCACCGCGGTCGCCGTGATCAGCGCCCCGGTGACGATGCCCGGTTTGTGCAGTGTCGTTGCCGCCAAAGCAAACCCGAGCGGCAGCACGGCGATCGTGAGTCCTATGTGTGCCAACGGTTGTTTCATGGTGAACGGAAGCAATGTCATCGGCGCGAACAGCGCGGCGTAGGTGAGCAGCACGCCGGCCAGCCCGGGCACGACCTTCCAGTTCGGCCTGGTCCGTTCGGGCCTGGTCTTCGTGCGGGGCAGCAGGTAGTGGCCGGCGATCATCGCGACGACCCCGATCGGCACGTTGATCGCGAACACGGCCTGCCAGCCGTAGTTCTCGGTGAGATACCCGCCGAGCAGCGGCCCGGCCGCCAGCCCGGTCGCCTGCGCGGCCGCCTGGACGCCGAGCGCCTTCCTCCGCTGCTCGGGCACCACCGCGGTCGTCACCAGCGCAACGCTGTTGGCCTGCAACATCGCCGCGCCCACCGCCTGCGCCATGCGGGCGGCGATGAGGGCGTCGAAGCTCGGCGCGTACACGCACGCGATCGACGCGCCGGTGAAGAGTGCGAAGCCGTAGATGTAGATGATCTTGCGCCCGACCCTGTCCGCGATCCTGCCCATTGGGACGAGCAACGCCACGAGCGTGATCAGGTAGCTGAGCGAGATCCACTCGGGGTCGGCGTGGAAATGCGCGCTCATCGCCGGGAACGCCAGCGTGACGATCGAGGCGTCCAACTGCCCCATGAACGCCCCGAAGCACACGGTCGCGATGACCAACCACGGCGCGTACGACCGGCGCGCGATCCACGCCGGTCTGGGTGACTCCGTGACGAACCAGTTCATCGTACCCAGATTATATCTGACACCGAGCTATTGCCGTGAGTTCAGTAAGATTTCCGCATGTCAGACGAAGCCCGCACGCTCACCGACGTCGTCACTCGCCTGCGCCGGGCGCTGCGGACGAGCATCCGTGCGGACTGGCCGTGGGAATCCCTGCCGATGGCGCAGGTAGAGCTGTTGCAGACCCTCGCGGAACGCCCGCCGATGAAGGTGGGCGACCTCGCCGCGATCTTGAAGCTGGCCCCCAACACGGTGTCCGGCCTGGTGTCCCAACTGATCGATTCGGGCCTAGTCGTACGCGGCGGAGACCCCAAGGACAGACGGGTAGCGCGACTGTCCGTCTCACCCCGTGGACACGAACAGCTGCTCGTCTGGCAGCGCGAGCACGAGAAGCGGATCGGCGCCGCCTTGGGCAAGCTGGAGGCCTCCGAACGGGAGGACGTCGTGCGCGCTTTGAAGGCTCTGGACCACCTGGTCGAGCACCTTGCCGAACCCACCTGACCCGGACGTCGACCTGCACGTCCCCGCCCAACGCCGTGAGCCGGGAACGGCGTTCGTCGCATTGGTGTCGCTGGGCGGCGGGCTTGGCGGCGTGGCGCGCTACGGCCTGTCGTCGTTCGTGCCGGGCGCGTGGGGGCTGTTCGTCATCAACGTGCTGGGATCGTTCTTCATCGGCGTGCTGATGGGAGTGGTGCCCCGGCCGTTGGTGCGCGCCTTCTTCGGGGTCGGGCTGCTGGGCGGGTTCACGACGTTCTCGTCGTACGCCCTGTCGTGGTCGGTGTTCCTGCTGCTGACGCCGGTTTGTGCTGTGGCGGCGGCGTTTCTCGGGTTGCGGGTGACGCGGTGACCGTCCTGGCGGTGTTCCTCGGGGCCGCGGTCGGGGCTCCTTGCCGGTACCTGCTGGACCGGTTCGTGCAGTCGCGGCACTCGTCGTCGTTCCCCTGGGGGACTTTGACGGTCAACGTCGTCGGGTGCTTTCTCATCGGGTTCGTCGTTGGGACGTCTTGGATGCCGCTGCTCGGGGTGGGATTCTGCGGCGGGCTCACGACGTACTCGACGTTCAGCTACGAGACGGTGAGGCTGCTGGAGGCGGAGAAGTACGGCGCGGCCCTGCTCAACGTGGTGGTCAGCGTGGTTCTTGGCGTCGGCGCGGCCGCAGCGGGTTTGACGTTGTCACACTGACCTGGCCCTCCATCCACGCGGTCAGGTAGGGCCGCACCAGCTCCGGGAGTTGGGGTAGCAGGCTGAGGTCGACCCGCCGGCAGTACCGGCCCCAGATCAGGTCCTCCTGAACCGGGAGCATCGCCACCTCTTCGTCGAAGCCGTAGTCCACGCAATGTTCCAGGTACGGCAAGCCAAGCAGTGCTGAGAGGGCGTCGTGTCCCACCCCGTACACAGCGGGAACCGGCGGCAAGTGCGGCTCTCTGATATTCGGCCACGTCGTCCACGGCACAGCTGCGCGAATGATCAGTTCCGCGAGCGCGTTTCGCGAGGCTTGGTCCGCCTGCTCAACGCTTGACAACCTTTCGCTTGACAACCTTTCGGCTGCGGCGGAGTAGTGCAGGTTGTGGACCTGATGCGAGTGGAAGAGGACACCGGGACCGAACAAGGCAACCAGCTCGTGCACATCGGTGACGCCGTCGTCGACAACGTGCGGCGCTGCCCACCATCTGCCTCGCAGATCCGTTCGATCCTGGCCAGGGAACTCGTGGCGAAGGTGCTGCCGAATCAGGCCGGAGATGTCGGTCTGGTTCCTGGCCAGCTCCTCCTCGATGGTCTTCTGGATGATCGGTCTGTTGGCGGGTGAAGATCGTCGCGCGCAGCTGACCAGAACGTGGTCTGCCCGAAAGACAGCGTCGAGATTGGTGTTCCTGCGGCTCTCGATCGAGAGCGACAGCGAACTGCTCACCGCCGCGCGGGTTATGGCACGGATGGTCGGCCGGCTCGGTTGGACGTAACCCAACGCGCGAGCGGCGAACCGCAAGCCGTTGTTCTCGACCGCGGTCATGAGAAGTTCGTCGACGCCGTCCGCCGTGCCGTCGTGGTAGAGCTGCAGTGCGATCTGCCCGACCACGTCCCACTCGCCGGCCTCGACGCGCGGCCCCATCACCGCCCACAGCTGGTGCGCGCCGCCGCTGCGATTGTTGCGGACGAGGCGCCGGGCCGCGAAGTACTCGAGGAACGTCCTGTGGGTGAAGCCGAACCGGCGCTCCACGGTGGTCGCACCGACATCGTTGAGCACCCATGCGCGTCCTGTGCAGAAACGCAGGAAGGCCTCGGCGAGGACCGACGCTTCCACCGGGTCTTCCAGCTTCGGTTCGAGGTAGGAGCTCAACAGCCGGACGATCTGGCTCTCTTCGAGCGCCTCGCCCGAGTTCGGCGCGGTGAACATGCTCCAGGCCAGGTGTTCGACCGCTTCGCGCAGATGTCCGCGAAACTCCAGCGGCAGGGGGATCTCCCGGCCCTTGTCCCACTGCTCGAACAACATCAGCGCACACCGTTCGTACACTTTGGACAGCTCGTTCGGCAGATAGCGGTCCGATGAGTACAACGTGCACAGCAGCGCCAGCAACAGCGGGTTGCTGCGCAGCTCGGCGATGTCGTCGCTCTCCTTCATGAACGACTTGGGCAACTGCTCCCGGACAGCCGGTTTGGCGCTCAGGTCCAGCGCGAACCAGTTCCTGACGTACTGGAGAACCTGTTCCTTGTCGAACTCCTTGACATACGCGATCGGGAACAGCTTCTCGTCGAGCGCCGCGTCGTTGTACCCGATCTTGCGAGCTGTCACCACGACGGGCACCAACGGGTAGGCGTGCGCGAAGCCGGTCACCATCTTGACGACCCGGCTCCGCAGCTCGGTCTGGACGAGCTCGTCGAGTCCGTCGAACACGACGACCGCACGGCCGTTGCGCAGCAGGTACTGCAGCGCTGCGGGCGGGGGCGTGCAGTGGTACGGCGCGACGCAGAGCGTTTCGAGCAGCTTTGGGACGTCGGTGCCCGGCACACGCAGCAGGTCGTTGAACTCCCTCAGCACCACCAGGAACGGCACCCGTCCGGAGTCCTCCACCGCGACGTCGTACGTCAGCTTCTCGGCCAGGGTCGACTTGCCCGCGCCGGGGTCGCCGAGCACGACGGCACGGCTGCCAGGAGCGCCGAACGAGACGAGGGCCGCCGTGTGGCCGAGGTGCTGCTGAACGTAAAGCTCGTTGTACGGCACCGTTTTCGTGGTGCCGATGTGCGGGAGGCGCATCTCGCCGTGCAGCTTGCGGACCTGGTGGCGCATCTCGGTGGCGAACGCGTTGATCTCCGTGAGCGACTGGAGTTCCGCGAGCAGCCGGCCGTTCGCGGCGGCACAGGCCCTGTGATCGAGTGGGGTCACGGCGTAGTGGGTGTCGGCGAACCGGGAAGCCGACCTCGACCTGCCGTCCTCCAACGCCATCAGCAGCACGGTCTTGGCGCGGGCCAGCACGCGCGGGGCGATGCCCGCGAGTCGCAGTCCGTGGTGCAGTTGGTCACCGATGGTGGTGTCGGCCTTGTCGGTCAGCACCATCTGCGCGGCGAGGGTGGCGAAGTCGGGAGACCGCAGGTAGTCCCGCAGCTTGGTCGCGTCCTCGCCGATCTCCAGCAACAGCCGCTCTGCTCCGTACGACTCCGTGTGCGGCACCACCGAGGGCGAGTCGTCGATCCCCGGTGTCAGCTTGCCGTTGACCTCGGCGATGACGCGGAGAACATCGGACTCGATCGGCATCAGGCTTTCTCCTGCCACGAGAAGACGTTGAAGCGGTGGCTCGTCCAAGCCCGGAGCAGGTCGTCGCTGCCGGTGGCCTTCGCGTGCCTGCGGCCGTCGAGCAGAGCGAGGTGCACCTGCGTGGGTTCGAAGGGCAGTGGATGCCCGTGCTCGACGTGCATTTCCAGATAGGGCAGCGACAACCCGGGCCCGAGCCTGGTGGTGGGCAGTGGCTGCCGGGCTCGTTCGTAGTCGCGCAACCATCGCTCGCCTGAGATCCACGGCTGGTCCGAAGGCAGGTTCGTGGTGTCGTACATCTGCTCCATCGCCAGCGCGGGGACCGATTGGCCGAGGCAGGACCAGGACTCGAAGTACGTGTGCGGACCTCGCTCTCGCGCCACATCCAGACGACCGGCGAATCGGCACAGGCGTTCAAGCCTCGTCAGCGCGGTGCGATCCGGCCACGGCAGGCTGAGGACACCTCGGATGAGCTGTACGGCCTGATAGTGCCCGGGCAACTGCTCCATGAACTCGGTCAGGGCGTTGAGCACTATCGGGACGTTCCCCGCCAGGCTGTCGCGCAGACAGGACAGCAGCGGCTCGTCGTCGGCCAGCAGTTCTCCGGTGGGGAAGTAGGACACCCGCTCGTCCGGGTCCACGGCCAGCGCACGACCTGCGCACAGGTGCGTGATCGTTTCGGTCAGGGCCGGCCGGAGATGTGCGTGGCTGAGTGCGTTCGCGGCGAACCTGTCCGCGTAGTCGCGGTTGGCCAGCTGCAGCAGGGAGTCGATGCCGTCGGTGAAATCGCGGTCGTACAGCTGCAGCGCGATCTGCGGCATGGCTCCCCACCCGTCGACGTTCGGCCGCAACGCAGCCCAGATCTCAGCGGCGGAGTCGTGCGTGCGCAGGACGTGGCTCGCGGCCAGGAACTCGAGGAACGCGCGGTGGGTGAACCCGAGCAACGGTTCGGTGTCCGTGGATCCGAAATCGGTCATGAGCCATGCGCGCCCGGTGCAGTGGTCCAGGAGCGTCGTCGTGGCCATGACCAGCTCGTCGTGGTCGTCGGACGACATGGCTGCGTGGTCGGTCAAGAAGGCCATGATCCTGTTGTGCGACAGCAGACTGCCGAACACCGGCGCCGAGAGCAGGTGCCACGCGAGGTCGGCCAGCACCCTGCGGACCCGTCCCTCGAGCTTGAACGGCGTGGCGATCCCGCGCAGGGCGTCCCACCGTTCGAACAGCAGCACCGCACACCGCTCGTAGGCCTGGGCCAAGTTGCGGGCCAGGAAGCGGTTGTTGGAACTCATCGCGCACAACAGCGACAACAGCAAAGGGTTTGAGCGCAGTTCGGGGACGTGCCGGCTGTCCTCCAAGAACGAGCTCGTGAGGTTGTACTGCTCGGAGCGTGCGTTGGAATCGTCGAGCGCATACCAACGCTGGGCGTAGGCCTTGACCTGGTGCTCGGTGAAGGCGGGAAGTGTCACCTGCCGGAACATCTCGGCGTCGAGAGGGCTCTCCCGATACCCGTGCCCCCGTGTCGTGACGACGATCGGCACCAGCGGATGCTGACGCGCGAAGGACTCCAGCTGCATCACGACGCGACGCCGCAACGTCAGGTCCGTCAGCTCGTCCAGGCCGTCCAGCACGACCACGGCCCTGTTGGTGGCCAGGAGGTAGTCGACGGCGTCAGGCGGTGGGTCGATGTCGTACGGCGCCCGGCACATCGATTCCAGGCAGTACGGGATACCGCTGAAGTCCGCCAGCGACTTCTGGAAGTCTCGAAGCACGATCAGGAACGGCACTCTGCCGGACGCCTCGGATGCGACGTCGTGGGCGAGCTTGGCCGCGAACGTCGACTTGCCCGAGCCCGGATCGCCGAGGATCACCGTGCGATTGCGGGGAGTTCCGAGCTCGGAGGCATCGATGTCCGGCTCTACGTACAGCAAGTCGTAGGGGACAGCTCGACCGACGCCCGTGTGCGGCAGCCTGATGTCGCTGTGCAGAGCGACGATCTGCTGGCGTAAGCGTGTGGTGAAGAGGTGGATCTCTGCCAAGGACGTCAGACGCTGGAGCACGAGGCCGGCTCTGTTTGCCGCGGCCAGCAGGAATCCGAGGTCGGCCGAGAAGTCGACGGAGTCGGTGTACGTGATCAGCCGTCGGTGGATGGCGTCGGCCACGGAGACGTCCGGGACTCCGGCCAGTCGAAGGCCTTCGCGGAGGTGCGTTCGCGCCGCCTCGTGCAGGACCGGGTGGGTCCGGGCCTGGAAGACCACCGCGGCGAAGTCGGGTGTCGCCAGGTAGTTCCGCGCCGTGGTGCCGAGTTCGTCAGCCAGTTGGCCGGTCAGTTCCAAGACGATCCGCGACACGGCGGAATCGGTGCTCGGCACGAAGCCCCCTCCGCGTCGGATGCCAGGCTCAAGAACTGTCGGTGCCGGAGCCGGAATCGTTTCGCGGAGGGGGCGGGGTGTCTAGTCCTTCAGACGGGACAACACATTTGGCAGCGTCCCGGTGTGCACGACGCCGAGCCGTTGTGTGGCGCGGGTCAGCGCTACGTACAGGTCCGACGCGCCGCGTGGGGACTCGGCGAGGATTCCGTCCGGGTCGACCACGACCACGGAGTCGAACTCCAGGCCCTTCGCGTCGGTCACGCCGAGGACCACCACCTGGGCCTCTTCCAGGTCGTTGCCCAGGGAGGCGCCCGGTACCGCCGACACGATGGCCGGGCCCACCGACGGCAGCAGGGCGGCGGGCACGATCACCGCGACCTTGCCGTCACCGACTGCGGCTACCTCGCTGGAGATCAGCGCGGGGACCTCGGTGGCGAACGACGACACCGAAGAGACCCAAGGTGGCACGCCGGTTTCGCGCACGGAGGTCGGTGGCACGAGAGCGGGGTCCAGTGAGGTGAGGACGTCCGCGGCGACCTCCATGATCTCGGCGGGTGTGCGGTAGTTGACCGAGAGTTCGGTCAGGCGCCAGCGGTTCTGGACGTAGGGGGACAGGACGGAACCCCACGAGGTGGCGCCGCCGATGTCGCCGGTTTGGGCGATGTCGCCCACCACCGTCATGGACTTGCTGGGGCAGCGGCGCATCAGGGTGCGCCACGCCATTGCCGAGAGTTCCTGGGCCTCGTCCACGATGATGTGGCCGAAGGTCCAGGTGCGGTCGGCGGCGGCGCGTTCCGCGGCGGTTTCGTAGCGGTCCACGCCGTGGCGTTCGGCCAGGCGGTAGGCGTCCATCAGGTCCGTGGCCATCAGGATGTCCGGGTCCGCGTCGTCCTCCAGGTCGAGGATGTCGAGGACGCCCTGGGCGTACTCGATGGCCTGGCGGCGCTGGCGTTCGGCGCGGGCCTTGGCCTCCGTGTCGTCCTCGCCGAGCAGTTCGGCGGCCTCGTCCAGCAGCGGCACGTCGGCCGGCGTCCAGTCGTCGCCGACGCGTTGCAGCAGGTCGCGTTCCTCGCGGGTGAACTTCGACATCGCGCGGCTGCGGCGCTTCGGGTTCGCGTACAGCTCCGAGAGCAGCGAGAACGGCGTCAGCACCGGCCAGAGCGACGAGATCGCGGCCTGCACCTCGGGGGACTCACGGATCTCGCGGCGGATGTCGTCCATGTCCGCCTTGTCGAGCAGATGCCCGCCCAGGCGGTTGGCGACCATGCCGGCCAGCGTCGAGATGATCTCGCGGGCGAACGTGCGGCGGGCCTCGTTGTGCGGGCGGCGCGTCCGGCGTGCCCTGCCCCGCGCGTCGGCGATCGCCCGCCGGTCGAGGCGCAGCACGTCGTTGTCGAAGCGGATCTCGATGGACGAGGGTGCTTCCTGGCGGTCCCGCACAGCCGCGGAGATGACGTCCGCCATCTCGATCCGGCCCTTGACGGCTGCTGCGGCGGCGGACTCGCGGCCCGTCGCGGTGAGGTTCGGGTACAGCTCGCCGACGGTGGACAGCAGCACGCCGGTCTCGCCCAGGGACGGCAGGACCTGACTGATGTATCGCAGGAACGTCGTGTTCGGGCCGACCACGAGAACACCGCGTTTTGCCAGCTGTCGACGGTGTGTATACAGCAGGTATGCGGCTCGGTGCAGGGCCACGGCGGTCTTGCCGGTGCCCGGACCGCCCTGCACGACGACGACGCCGTTGAGCTCGGACCGGATGATCGTGTCCTGCTCGGCCTGGATCGTCGCGACGATGTCGCTCATCTGGCCGGTGCGCGACTCGTTCAGCGCGGCGAGCAGTGTCGCCTCGCCGGTCAGCGACTCGCTGCGGGTCACGTCGACCGAGTTGATGTCGAGCACCTCGTCGTCGAGGCCGGTCACCTTGCGCGAGCGCGTCCGCAGGTGCCTGCGCCGCCGCACGCCGTCGGGCGAGGCCGCGGTCGCGAGGTAGAACGGCCTGGCGGCGGGCGCCCGCCAGTCCATCAGCAGCGGCTCGTATTCCTTGTCCTCGTCGAAGAGACCGATTCGGCCGATGTAGAAGCGGTCACCGTTGTGAAAATCGAGCCTGCCGAACGCCAGGCCGTTCTCCACCGCGCTGTACTGAGCCAATTGATCTGTGTACATGGCGACGGAGGTGTCTCGCTCGGACCGCATCTGGTGCGTGCCGCCAGTTTGTCGCAACGATTGTGCGAGTCGTTTCGACGTCTGTTCGCGGAGGTCGTCGAGCCGGCCGTACAACATGGCCACGTATTCCTGCTCCGGCTCCATTTCGGCGAGCCGGAGGTCATCGGAGGGGCTTGACAACGTGCCTCATTTCTCGATACGATGCGACGTCAGGTTTTATCCTGAGTCACCCATTCCTGCCCGCACCCCGATCGTGTGAGCGCAGACTGTCTAATCTACACGCATATCAGCGTGATGCAGGTACGCCTTCCGCAGCAGTGTGGTGAGTTCAACGCGCTCCTGCGACGTCAACGGCGCCAGCAACTCCTCTTCATGTGCCCGAGCCGCGTCCAAACGCTCGCGCAGGGCCTGTCTGCCTGCGTCGGTGATCGACACCGTGAACCGCCGCCGGTCCCGTTCGTCCCGTTTGCGCTGGGCGAACCCTTGCCGCTCGAGATCGTCGAGCACCGACACGAGGTCGCTGGGGTCCATCCGCACGCGATCACTGATCCGCTTCTGCGCCACCGCCTCCTGCTCCGACAGGAACGCCAGGACCGTCACGTGAGGTCCGCGCAGACCGTTGCGCGCGAGGCGGCGGACTTCCCTGACCAGCTGGAGCATCAGGTAGCTGGGCAGATGCAGAAGCTGATCAATGCTCATGTAGTCAGCATAGAAAAGATCTGTCCCCCGATCGTGGATAGCGCTGCGTGACGAACCCCCTCGGACGAGCGCCGTGCGGGTGAGCGTTGGGGTGACGTTTCTCCGCAAACCACCTGGAAACGGCAAGGTGGGGGTATGACGCGTGCGGAGATCGTCCGGCTCGCCCGTTGCGTGGTGCGCCGGCCCAGGTGGCAGCTCGTCGTCGCGGTCCTGCTCTCCGCCTGGACACTCGCCTGGGTGCTCGGCCAGCTCGCCCACACACCCCTGACGCCGCTCGGTGTACTCGCCTGGACCGGCATTCCCCTCGATTCGGCCTCCCTATGGGCGCAGGAGCGCGTGGACGTGCTCGCCTGGCTCGCCACGCTCGGCGGTCTGAGCTGGGCCGCCACCACCGAACAAGGTCAGCTGCCTGCGCTCGCGGGCTGGTTCGCGGTGCTCGTCGCGGGGGAAGCAGCGGGATACCAGCACGCGGTTCAACGCGCGATGCTCAGCATGGTCGTGTTCCTGATCATCCTCGCGGCCGTCTCGCTCACGGGGCGCCGCGCGTTCGTCGTGGACCGCGTCGCCGTCATGCCGAAGGACGTCGTGCGAGCCGGCATCACAGCCGCCGTGCTGACCGCCGTGGTCCCGCTCATCGCACCTGGTCTGGCCCTGACGCGTCTTGTTAGGCCCTACGTGACGAAACCTCCGAGGCCGCTGCGACGGGTTGAGACACCCCTGCTGAGGGAAACCGGATGAGGTGAGCGACTACCTGCCACCCCCGGCGCCACCGCGCAGTGCTCTGACACTGCGGTTGTGGCTGGCCGGGTTCGGGGTGGTCTTCAACTCGGTCGCCGGGTGGCTGGCCTTCAGAGCTGACCTCGTCTGGCTCGGGATCGTGCTTTTACTACTCGCCGTCGTCTGCGTTGTCGACTTCGGTTGGGTAGTTCATCGCAAACGTCGCGGCGATCCGGGCTGAAACCTGTCAGGAACCTGTGCTTGGGCATTTCGGCTCGTATGGATAAAGATGCTCATGTGCATGAAGACGCGGCAAAAGGCAGGTTAGCCAGGGTGATGCGCCGGCAGCCGGTGCAACAGCGCGGCGCGGCTACTGTCTCCGCGATCCTGGACGCTTGTGCGAGCCTGCTGAACGAATACGACTACGACGACATCACCACGGCGCGCATCGTCGATGTGGCCGGAGTGCCCATTGGTTCCTTCTATCAGTACTTCCCGGACAAAAGATCCGTTGTGCACGCGCTGGCACTTCGCGGGATGGAGACCTATCTCCGCGAGGTCGAGGAGCTGTTCGCCGCCGATCTGATCGCGGACACGTGGCGCGAGGCCATGACGCAGATCGTCAGCGTCTACATGCGGATGCTGACCGAGCTGC
This sequence comes from Lentzea sp. NPDC054927, assembly GCF_053610285.1. Lineage (NCBI taxonomy): Bacteria > Bacillati > Actinomycetota > Actinomycetes > Pseudonocardiales > Pseudonocardiaceae > Lentzea > Lentzea sp. NPDC054927. The sequence goes on along the minus strand of NZ_JBSGXZ010000018.1, from coordinate 13,421 downwards.
CCGGCTTCGGGCGGGTGCGGTTCAGCGACATGCTGGACAGCCACCGGCTCGACTCCAGCGTCGACCAGTACGAGCTCATGGCCGAACGGCTGGCGGAGATGTTCGTCAACAGGTTCGGCGCGCACGGTGACGCCCCGGTGATGCTCACCTTCCGGATCGCCGTGCAGACCGCGGACGCGTTGTTCAAGCTCGCCGAACGCGTCGACGAGGACGACCGCGCGTACGTGGTCGGCACGGCGAACGAACTGCTCGCCGGCATGCTGGGGTCAGTTCTGGAGGCACCCCAGCAGGCGACTCCCACCCAGCAGTCAACTCCTGCTCAGCAGCCAACTCCCACTCAGAGTCCGTAGGCCTCGAGCATCCGCAGCCAGACCTCGCTGATCGTCGGGTACGAGGGCACCGCGTGCCACAACCGGTCCACGGTGACCTCTCCGACGATCGCGACGGTCGCCGAGTGCAGCAGCTCGGCCACGTCCTGACCGACGAACGTGACGCCGACCAGCGTCCGCGTGCGCTCGTCCACGACCATCCGCGTTTTGCCCTTGTACCCGTCCGCGTGCAGCGACGAGCCGGCGACCGCGATGTCGAGGTCGACCACCTTGATCTCACGGCCCTGGGCGCGCGCCTCCTCGGCGGTGTGCCCGACGAACGCCACCTCGGGGTCGGTGAACACGACCTGCGGCACCGCCACGTGGTCCGCCCACGCCTGACCGGCCGACCACTGCTTGGGTTCGAACCCGCGCGACCGCTCCAGGATCGCCGTGCCGGCCGCCCGCGCCTGGTACTTGCCCTGGTGCGTCAGCAGCGCACGCCCGGTGACGTCACCGGCCGCGTACAGCCATCGTCCGTCCACACCGGACACCAGGCAGCTGTCGTCGATGGTCAGCGGCTTGCCGTCCTTCGTCGCCGGCACCCGCCCGGTCGCGACGAGGATCTCCGAGCCCTTGACGACCCTGCCGTCCTGCAACGTCAGCGCACCCGGCGCGACAGCCGACGCACGCGCGTTGAGCAGCACCTCGACGCCGTCCTCCTGCAGGCCCTCGACGACCAACGGCCCGACGAAGTCCTCCAGCCGCGGCAACGGCCGGTCGCCGGACACCACCAGCGTCACCTTCGACCCGAGCCGCGCCCACGCCTGCGCCATCTCGACACCGACCACGCCGCCGCCGAGCACGACCAGCGAGTCCGGCACCTCACGCGCCGACGTGGCCTCGCGGGAAGTCCACACGGGAGTGTCGGCGATCCCGTCCAGCGGCGGCATCTTCGGCACGCTGCCGGTGCACACCACGACGGCCTGGCGGGCCCGGTGCACCTCACCGCCGACGGTGACCTCGCGCTCACCGGTCACCTCGCCGTCACCGCGGATGACGTGGATGTTCTCCGACTCGGCCCACTTGACCTGGCCGGAGTCGTCCCAGTTGGAGGTGAAACTGGTGCGTCGCGCGAGCACTTCCTTCGGGTCGAGCGAGCCCGCGTTCACGCCCTGCACGCGCCGGGCAGCCGCGAGCGCGTGACCGGGCCGGAGCAGTGCCTTCGACGGCATGCACGCCCAGTACGAGCACTCGCCGCCGACCAGCTCCTTCTCGATCATGGCGGTGGACAGGCCACCCGCGGCCGTCCGCCAGGCCACGTTCTCACCAACAGGGCCACCACCGATGACGATGACGTCGAAGTCCATGGCCGCCAGACTAGGCCCTGCGCCGAGGGCCCGTGTCCGCCGAAGCCGGGGCTGAGGCGGCCCCTGGGGGCACGGGCGGCAGACCCGAATACAACACCGGTGTGCGGGTCAGCCGCCCGCACCGCCAGGAACCACCTCAGCCGCGACTTCGGCGAACGAGACCCTCGGCGCAGGGCCTGCCTCGATCAAGAAAGCCACACGAGGCAGAAGGGATGCCCGACCGGGTCCGCGTAGACCCGGAACGTGTCGTCGTTGTCCTTCTGCAGCAACCGGGCGCCGATCTCCAGCGCCTTCGGTTCGGCTTCCTCGATGTCGTCGACCAGCACGTCGAGGTGGAACTGCTGCGAGCCGTGCGGATCGGGGAACGTGGGCGGCTGGTACTCGGGAGCCAGCTGGAACGCGATGCGCGTGCCACCGGCGACGATCACCACCCAGGTGTCGTCACCGCCGGCGAGGCGTTCGGCGCCGAGCAGTTTCTCGTAGAACGATGCCAGCTCGGAGGGGTTCGGGCAGTCGAGCACGACAGAGCGAAGTTGTCCGACCATGCCCTCCACCTTCTACCGGGTGGCGGGCAGCCGCAACGCCTGCTTGGCGATCGGGTCGAGCGCCTGGTCGCCCGCGCCGCCGGACCAGATCACGAACGCCAGCTGCACGTGGCTGCCCTTGACGCCGCTCGCGAACGCCGCGTTCTGCAGCGGTTTGCCGTCCGGCCCGTGCACGCCGCCGGAACCCGGCAGGGCGACGATCGAGTGCAACGCCTTCGCGCTCGGTGAGTCGAGCAGGTCCAGGTCGGCCACCAGCACGGTCGCCGGCTTGTTCTGGAACGTCGTCTCGTAGGTGGCGCGCAGCATCTCGCCGCACTCGTTCGCGATCAGCCACGCCTTGACGTCGCCGAACGCCTGCGCCTGGCAGTCCTTGTCCTTCTTGGCTTCCTTCGGCACGAACGCCGTGCCGTCCACGACCACCGTCGTCGGCTGCGGCACCGTCGGCTCCGGCGTCGACCCGTTCGCGTTGTCGTCCCCGCCGGACAGCAGGACCATCAGCCACACCAGCAGGACCAGCGCGATGATGCCGACGGCTCCGAGGAACGCCAGGGTCTTGTTCTGCCACAGGCTTTGGGGCAAGCGTTTGCGGTCGATCAGCGGCCTGGCCTGGATCTTGGGGATCAGCATCGTGTGCGCGGACGCGAGATCGGGGGAGACCGCGTCGCTGAACCCCTCGGAGAGGAGGGATCGCGCGTCCGGTGGCGTGCCGGTGGTCTGCAGGATCGCGAGGAGCTTCACCGCGTGGTCGGCCGTGCACGGCACCGTCGACGTCGCGAGCTCACGGGCAGCGGTGAGCAAAGTGGACGGTTTGGGGTGCAGCACCCGCACGCCGCGGTTGAGGTCGACGGTCGGCTGCACGACCTGACTCACGAACGGGCCGACCGCCACGACCGTGCTGACCGGCAACGGCTCCGCGCGCATCGCCTGGATCCGCTGTGCCACCGCGGTCGCCGCCGCCACGGCCTCGGTCGCCGGGTTCGGCGAGCCGTCCTGGCTGACCAGCGGCCAGCCGTCGATCTTCCACTGACCGCCGAGCGGCGCTTCGAGCTTCACCGCGGGGTCGGGGAGATCGACGCCGACGATCACCAGAACACCCTTGGGCAGCACGACGATCGCGTCGAGCGGCATCGGGCAGTCCGGTGGCTGCACGCCGATCAACGCGACACCACCCAGAGCTTGGGTACCCGCGCCGCACGCCGTGAGGGCGGCACGGACGTCCGCCCCAATGGCCGAAGGCTCAGCGCCCAGACGGATCAGCCGCACGAGTCCCTACCTTTCCGCACGGGGGGACACGGTAGCGGTCCGGGGTCACGCCGACGCAGCCAGTCGAGACGTTGCGTGACACCCGTCACCGATAAGTGGATCACTCGTTAGATGGATTGCCTGCCTATGTTCACGGAGGGTCCATGTACAAACGAGCCGCCCTGTTCGCCGTACTGCTCGTGGCCGCCGCATCCCCTGTCGCGACGGCCGCACCGGCCTCCACGGTCTACGTCCACGGAACCGACATCGCCGCCGCGGAACAGGCGGTCGAGGCCGCCGGTCTGCAGAAGCTGACCAGTTTCCGGAAGATCGGCGTGGTCGCCGCCCGAGGTGATGCCACGCGGATCTCCTCCGCCAGGAGCCAATCCGGCGTGACGCGCGTCGAGGTCCAGAAACCGATCAAGTTCCTCGGTTCGACCTCGCACACCGCCACCCGCGGCCTGGACGCCCGCAACAGCCTCGGGCTCACCGGCGCCGGCGTGTCGGTCGCGGTGATCGACTCGGGGGTCGACCCGACGCACCCGTCGTTCGGCGGCCGGATCGTCCGCAACCTCAAGAGCCTGTGCCTCGACGGATCGACGCAGACCAACTGCATCGTGCCGGTGCCGAACTTCCTCGACACCGACACCACGTCGCTGGGTGGCCACGGCACGCACGTCACCGGCATCGCGATCGGCGGCGACGTGCAGACCACCGGTGGCCCGGTGATCCGCGGCGCGGCGCCGGGTGCCAAGGGCGTCGTGATCTCGACCGGCGCGGCGATCCTCATCCTCGGCGCGGACGCCGCGCTGAACTGGGTGCTGGAGAACCACAACGCTCCGTGTGGCGCCGGTGTGCCCGCGTCGACCTGCCCGCCGATCAAGGTGATCAACAACTCCTACGGGCCGTCTGGCGGCGGGGCGTTCGACCCTGAGTCGGTGACGGTGAAGCTGCAGCGCCAGCTCGTGGACGAGGGTGTCGTCGTGGTGTGGGCGAACGGCAACGACGGCGGCGACGGTTCGGCGAACCTGTCCAACCCGCCCGGCGTCGACCCGACGCCCGGCGTGATCTCGGTGGCCTCCTACAACGACCAGGAGACCGGCACCCGCGACGGCGCGCTGTCGGACTTCTCGTCGCGCGGTCTCGCCGCGGACTCCGCGACGTGGCCGGACATCTCGGCGCCCGGCGAGAACATCACCTCGTCCTGCCGGCTCTACCTGCCGATCTGCGCGACCGGCCTGAAGCCGCAGAACGGGCCGGGACTGCTCGACCTGGGCACGTTCAACACGATCAGCGGCACGTCGATGGCGGCACCGCACATCGCCGGCATCGTCGCACAGCTGTTCCAGGCCAAGCCTTCCGCGACGCCCGCCGACATCGAGCGCGCGCTCAAGTCGACGGCCCACAAGTACGGCACCGGCTACCAGCCGGTCGGGCCGTTCACCTCGTCGTTCGACAAGGGCACTGGTCTGGTCGACGTGGTCGCGGCGGTAAACGCCCTGTAGATCACGATCACGCATCGCTCGGCCGGGGAGATCGGGACTTAAGACCTGTATCTGCCCCGGTCGGGTGATGATCGAGCTGGTTCTTATGGCGGACATGCCTCAAGTCGAGGCAGAATGCAGCGAGCGGGATTTCACGGTGATCACCTCACTCGGCAAAGGCGTAGGGGAAGACGTCCCTCGTCGAGTAGCGGAGGTCAGCAGTGAGCACCCGTGGCAGCACCAGTGGCGTGGTCTACGTCCACTCGTCGCCGTCTGCGGTCTGTCCGCACGTCGAGTGGGCGATCTCGGGCACCCTCGGTGAACGAGTGGACCTCAGATGGGCAGCGCAACCCGCCGCACCAGGCCAGTTGCGCGCTGAATGCGCATGGACCGGAGACGCCGGCACCGGCGCCAAACTAGTGGCTGCGCTGCGCGCGTGGCCGATGCTTCGCTTCGAGGTGACGGAGGAACCGTCACCTGGTCAGGACGGCGAGCGCTTCTGCTTCGCCCCTGTGCTGGGGCTCTGGCACGCCCGCACATCGGCGAACGGTGACATCGTGGTCAACGAGGACCAGCTGCGTGCTCTCGCGGTGAGAGCCCGGGGTGGCGAATCGTTCGCGCACGGCGTGGACGAGCTGCTCGGTGCCGCGTGGGACGACGCGCTGGAACCGTTCCGCCGTGCGGGAGACGGCGCTCCGGTGACCTGGTTGCACCGCGTTGGATGAGCGCCGTGCCTGATAAGTCCTGAGTGGACCCCGCTACCGTTTGGGCAGCGGGGTTTCCTCGTGGTGGGTGGGATCCCAGGCCAGCATGAGCTGTCCGTAGAGCTTCGACGTCTTCAGCAGGTTCTCGTGGGTGCCGAGCAACGGCTTGCCGCCGTCCATGACCAGCACGCGGTTCGCCCGCAGCGCCGAGCTCAACCGGTGGGCGATCACCACGAGAACTCCTTCCCGCTCCGCGAAAGCCCGTTCGACGCGGGCCTCGGCGGCGGGATCCAGATGCGAGGTCGCCTCGTCGAGGATCACCACGCTCGCGGACGTGACGTAGACCCGTGCGAGCGCCAGGAGTTGGGCCTCACCAGCGGAAAGTCCCTCGCCGGCGTGGCCGAGCGCGGCGTCCAGGCCACCGAGCCGATCCAGAAGTGGTTTGGCACCAACCTTTTTCACCGCTTCGACGAGATCCTCGTCGGTCGCCCACGGTGCGAGCAGGGTGAGATTTTCCCGCACGGTGCCGGTGAAGAGGTACGTCTCCTGTGGAATCAGCGCGATCGCGTGGTGCCGGATCGTGGGAACCACCAGGTCGACGGGGGCGCCGCCGAACAGGACGCTGCCGAAGTCGGGTGGCATCAGGCCGGTGAGCAGACTGGCCATTGTGGACTTGCCGATGCCGGACGGGCCGACCACGGCCAGGTGGTCGCCGGGCCTCAGGTCGAGTGACAGGCCGCGCACCACGGGTTCCGCGTCCGGGCTCCAGCTGAACGTGACGTCGCGCAGCACGAATTCGCCGTTGGACGGGACTTCCTCGCCTGTCTCCCCGCGCGCTTGCGGTGCGGCTTCCTGGAGTCGTTTGAGTGCGACCATCAGGCGCATCACGACCGTGCTGGTGGTGCGGGCGAGGCCGTGCAACGCGGGGTTCACGCTGTTGGTCAGGTAGACGACCGCTGCCAGCACCGCACCGGTGGTGAGCTGGCCGGACGCGACCAGCGGAGGTGCGAACGCCACCAGCAGCACGATCGGGGTGAAGCCGCCGATCGCGATCACCATGGCGCGCAACGAGTTCGCCCACGCGACCGTGATCGTGGCCCTGGCCTGCTGGTTGATCTGCGTGGAGATGTCCCGGTAGGCCTCGTCCGCGGCGTCGCAGGCGGCGACGTCGCGCAGCCCGGTAAGCACCGCGCCGGACGCTTCCGCGGTGCGTTCGTCGGCCATCACGGCGTCGCGCTGGCGTTTGGCCAGCGACGGGAGCATGAGTCCGAAGAGCACCAGCGCGGCCACGATCGGCAGCACGACCAGCCAGATCAGCGCGGCAGCGGTGGTGGCGAGGCCGATGAGCGCGGCGATCGTGGTGACCAGAAGGGCACGAGCCTGGATGAGCACGCCCGCGGTCGCGTCGCGGACCACCTCGACGTGCCGGGTGATCATGGCGACGGCGCTGGCGTCCGGCGTGCGGCGATGCGTCGGGTCGTTCAGGACGCCCCGGACGACCTGCGTCACCAGGGCGTCGCGCATGGGTTCGATGACGTCGCCGAGCCGGGCGAACACCTGGCGCTGACCGAGCGCGCCCACCACGGCGAGCGCGGCGAACGCGAGCAGCCAGAGGACGCCGGCCAGCGGGTTTCCCGCGGCGAAGCCCTTGTCGACAGCGGTGCCGACGAGCTTGCCGCCGAAGAACGCCGGAACGCCTTCGAGCATCGACCAGGCGAGCAGGATCAGGACGCCGCGGCGATGCCCGGCCAGTGTGGAGAGGTAGAAACGCATTTACTCGCCTCCGGTGAACACGGCTCGGTAGTCCTCGTCGTCCCACAACTCCTGATGGGTGCCGGTGCCGCGCACCCGGCCGTTCTCCAGCCACACCACGAGGTCCGCCCGTGCCGCCGTGGCCGCGCGATGCGTCACGACTACCCGCGTCCTGCCTGGTAGGGCCGTGGTGAGGGCTTTGTCCACTTTGGCCTCGGTCACGGTGTCCAAACTGGCGGTCGCGTCGTCGAGCACGAGGATCCCGGGGTCCCGCACGATCGCGCGGGCCAGTCCGATCCGCTGGGCCTCTCCGCCGGACAGCGGCACGTCGGCCACCGGGGTTTCATAGCCCTGGGGCAGACGGATCAGCACGTCGTGCACCTGAGCGGCGACCGCCGCGTCCCGGACCTGGATCTCGTCCGCGTCCGTTCCATAACCGATGGAACGACCGATCGTCGTGCCGAGCAACGCCGGACGTTCGAAGGCGTACCCGACCTGACCGTCCCGCGCGATCTCCCCGGCGTCCACAAGGGACAGTCCGCCGAGCACCGCGGCCAGCGTCGACTTGCCCGCGCCGGAGCTGCCGACGACCGCGGCGAACGCGCCTTCGGGGATCGCGAGGCTCACGTCGTGCAGTGCGCCTGCGACGCTGACGCCGCGCAGCTCGATGCCGGAGCCGCGCACGACCTCGGGCCGCGCGGGTGCCGGGGTGTCGAGCACCTCGGCGATGCGAGTCGCCGAGGCACGGGTGCGTTCCAGAGCGGTGAGCTGCGGGATCTGCCCGACGATGCCCATGCCGAGCGCGGTGTAGCCGAGTGCGGCGAGCACGTCGCCGGGGGTCAGCCTGCCTTCGAGAATGCCGAAACCGGCGGCGACGAGCACGGCCAGTTCCACGGCCGGCAGCAGGAGTCCCGCGCGCCACATCATCTTCGCCTGGGTGCGCCACATGCCGCCGCCCGCAGAGGCGAGGCGGGGAAGGGGTTGCAACACGCGTCCGGACTCGCGGTCGGCGATGCCCGCCGCGACGATCGTGTGCCTCCCGGCCACCGCGTCGAGCAGGCGGGCCGAAATCTCGCCGGAAACCTCCTGGTAGGCCAGCACGTCGTCGGCGGTGAGCTGCATGTGCGAGCGGACAAGCAGCATCGCCAGCGGCACGCTCACCGCGAACACCGCGGCGAGCCGCCAGTCCAGCAACGCCAGCGCGACGACGGATCCGGCCGACGACACCACCGCGATGATCAGGGACATCAGCGTGACCACCACACCGCCCGCGTTGCCGCAGTCACCGGTCAACCGGCTCACCGCGTCGCCGGCGGCGAACCGGGGCGGATGACCGAGTGAGAGCAGCCGGCGGGAGAGTCGTTTGCGCAGCCAGGCGGTGGCGCGGGTGGTGATGCTCGCGGCGAGCACGATGCCGATCGCGTCACCGATGATCTCGGTGGCCGCGAGCAGGAGCAGCCACAGGACGGTGACCAGCACGAACGTTCCGCTCAGCGCCATGTCCACGGCGTTGGCCAGCGCGGAGGGGAGCAACAGGCCGCCGGTCGTCGCCACGGCGGCGTTGAGGAGCAACAGCCACGGGCGGAAGTCACGCCTGACCGTGGAGAACAGCAGGGCGTCACCGGGTTTGGCCATCGGCTGTTCCTCCGGAGGTCATCAGGGCGCATCATGAGCGAGGGCCCGACAGCTGGCCGGCTGCCGGGCCCTGCAGTTGGCGGGTGAGCGGCATACTTCGCCTATGCCGCTCACTCACCGCGGTAGATCAGTTGAGGCGTGTGTCAGCAGGCCAGCAGGCTGACGGTGCTGTGCGAGCAGGGGAGCAGCAGGGACGCGTTGGACGCGGTCGTGGAGCCGCCGCCACCGCCGCCGCCACCCGACGCCATCGCGTTGCTCGGCGCCTCGGGGGTCTCGAGGTCCTGCATGTCGAGGATGAAGCCCATGACTGTCTCCTAATTTCGAGGGATCGATCTGTACTGCTACCGGTCGCTGAGGACCGGCGTTCGTGAGCCCAGGAAGGGCAGTGGTGCGCGGCCGTCCACTGTGGACGCGATGGCGAGCAGAACGCCCGCGCCGCCGGTGTTGAGGTCCATGGAAAGCCGCCGCAGCTGGACGCCGGGGAACGCGATCCCGTCACCGAGGCGCACGGCGTGCCAGCCGAGTGCGCGCAGGTGCCGCTGGACCGAGCGTTCGAGCTGGTCGTCCGGCTGGCGCCGGGTGGCGTGCGCGAGCGTGGCCATCAGTCCGGCCCTGCCCAGCGTGAACGCCGGTTGGATGACGAACTCGCCGGTGCAGCCGCTGAGCAGCTCTGGCAGCTTCTCGACGCACGGGCGGTCCGGCGCGACGACGGCGAACTCGGTGAGCGCCAACGCGATGCCCGCACCGCCGATGCCGACGTACGGCAGGCTCCGGAAGGTGCCGTCCCGCACCTGCAATGAACCGTCCAGCGCGATCATCGTCTCGGCCAGGTCGCGTTCGAGCGCCTGCTCCGACAGCCTGAGCCAGCGCCGTTCGCCGGTGTGCTCGAACATCCGCAGGAAGAACAACGCGGGACCGGACCAGCCGTGCAGCAGGCCCGCCTTCGCCTTGTCGCCTGGTCCCGGTGCGTCGGCCAGCTGCTTCGCCAGCCGTTCTGCCAGTTCCTCGGCCTGTGCGGCGAAGCTGTCGTCCTGGCGGGTGCCCGCGAAGTGCAGCAGGTTGAGGCCGATGCCGGACAGTCCGGCGCTGAGCCCGTGGTCCTGTGTGGAGGGAACGAGCGCGGCGTAGCTCTCGACGAGTTCGGTGGCGATGTCGTGGTGGCCGAAGTTCTCCAGCACGTGCGCGATGCCGTGTGCACCGACGAAGAAGCCGGGCTGCTTGGGCGGGTCCTTCCGCACCGTGTTGATCAGCCAGTCCTCGTGCTCGGGGTAGCGGCCTTGACCGCTGACGTCGAGCGCGTGCAGCACACCCGCCGCGCCGTAAGCGAAGCACGTGCCGCCGACCTCGAACTGCTCGATGTCGCCGGGGAACAGCCGGTCCGTCCGTTGTGGCGTCGCGCTGTGCAGGATCGCCGTGGCGATCTCCTTGCGGACGACCGTCCAGTCCGGGTTCTCCTCGTCGAACTCGGTGAACGCGGGGTCGGACGGCGGATCGACGCGCGGGGTGAGCACATCGATGATCGACTGGCCGTACTCGTCGCTGAGCCCGAAGCGTTCCTTGACGACCCGCACGTGCTGCGGGAGCTTGGCGGGTGCGAGCTCCAGCACCGTGTTGAGCGGCATGAAGATCCACAGCTTGAGCGCGGCGAGCGGGTGCTCGTCGATCTCGAAACCCTCGCGGTCGGCCGGCGCCTGGAACCCCGGCGCACCGAGGGTGGGCCGGTGCACGTCCTCGATCGTGGACGACAGCTCGAAGTCGATCAGCGACACCTCGTCGTCATCGTCGACCAGGATGTTGAGCGTGTGCAGGTCGCCGAACACGACGCCGCGCTCGTGCACCCGCGCCATCAGGTCGTCGACCTTGCCGATGAGGGCGAGCGCGCGCTCCTTGTACTCGGCGAGCTTCTCGTCGGTGGCTTCCTTGTGCGTCAACGGGTAGTTGTGGCCCAGCCACTGCCCGAGCGACCGTCCCGGCATGAACTCCATCGCGACGAAGAGGTGCTCCCACTCGGTGAAGCGGTCGTACACCTCCGGTACGCCCTGGACGCCGCTCAGCCTGGTGAGGATCTGGTGCTCGAGCTCCAGCCGGGTCACGGCGTCGCGTCCCTCGCGGTCGAGGCCGGCGTGCGGCCGGGCCTCCTTGAGCACGACCTCCTTGCCGTCGCTCTTGCGCGTCGCCAGGTAGACGCCGCCGCCGTTGGAGAAGTGCAGTGAACGCTTGATCTGGTAAGGGAAAGCCTCGGGGTCGCCGGCGTTGCGCTCGGCGAGGTGCGGCGCCAGGAACTCCGGCAGCTCGATCCACTCGGGCACGCTGAAGACCGGCTTGCGGGTGTCCGCGACCAGCTTGCCGTCCGGTCCCTCGATCGCGAGCACCTGCTGGCCGTCGATCTCGACCCACTGCTCGGAGAACCCGCCGAAGCGCACGTAGAGCGGCCCCTTGCCGTACCTCAGGTCGCTGAGGATGTAGGCACCGTGCTCGCCGGCGAGCAGCGCGCCGAGCTCGGTGAGGATCTGCTGGAGCTGCTCCGTGCCCGTGGGGTAGATCGTGATCAGCTTGCCGCTGCCCTCGCGAGGTGCGTACTTCGAGTTGCGGGCCAGCACGATCGAGATCGTCTGCAGGTACTTGAACGGAATTCGCCGCTCGGCGCAGTAGTCGAAAGTCGTCTGGAGAACCTTGGTCGCGTTGTCGAGACCGGCGGAGACGTGGATCTTCCAGCCCTGCTTCGGCAGCTGCACTCCCTGCGGGTGCAGGTACCGCCACACGTTGCGGTCGATCTGCACCCAGTCGACCGGCAGATCGGGCAGCTGGTGCGAGAAGTCGTCCCCGGGAAGGGTGCTTTCGGTGCTGCTCTGCAGATCGTAGAACCGTCGATCCGCGAAGCAGAACGCCTCGTATCTGAGGTCCACCGAATTCCCCTCCTCGTCAGTTTTGCGATTTCCTGATGCCGCATATTTCCGCACAATTCGACGCCTATGGCCAATCCGCCATTCGAGGCATATGGGTCCCCCGTTCGTGTCCGAATGACCGGCAGCTACCGGCCCGTATCTCACTGTTCGTGATGAGGTTTGGGACCATCTCACCCGGCTGCGAGGTTTGTTGATTCACCGGTCAGCGCACCCGGCCTGGGGTTTTACTAAACGAACCTGTGTCGTTCTGCATGTGGGCGTGGCGGTGAGCTGCAGTATTCCAGGCCGATCTCGACGTATAGTTAGGTGTTGGCAACCGTCATGCACGCACTGTGTTGTTGGTCTTTTCGGGTGAAGACCGAAGTGGCTTCAAATGCGCGTTTAGTGCTGCCATTTGGCGGTAATGGCTCACCCGAAGGAACTCATCCGGAGTATGAGATTGCGCTTCGGGAATTGTGTATCAATCATTGTCTTGCTACATGCAACTTGCAAATTCGCGACGAATATAATCTTTCGGGTGAAGTTTATGTTTGGATGTAACGGAGATCGTTTTGTGAGCGGTCCTCTGCTGTCCGGGCGTGTCGTGCGGGGGCGTGCGGCTAGGCTGCTGGTGTGGGGAGTGTGGCTAGCCGCTGGCTGGTGCCGGCCGTGGTGGTGATCACCGGTGCCGCGGTGGCGGCCGGGATGGTGGGGCGGACGGTGTACTCACGTCCTGCCGAGGCGAAGGGGTCGCCTGTGGTGCCGTCCTCGTCGGTTGCCGGGCCGGTGCCCGGGGTGGCTGAGGTCCGGTTGAGTCCTGACTCGTTCACGCATCCGGATCGGACCGCGGTGCAGTCGGTGTTGCAGAAGTACTTCGACTCGATCAACGCGCGGGATTTCGCCGGGTGGCGGACTGTGGTGTCGGCTCGGCGGGTTTCGGAGACCGAGGAGTCGGGCTGGATCGCCGCGTATGACACGACCCGGGATGGTGGGGTGGTGGTGCAGCGGGTCGAGTCCGATGTGGTGGGTCGGCGGTTGCGGGTGTTGATCTCGTTTGTGTCTACACAGGATGTTGCGAAGGCTCCGGTTGCGTTGCCGGAGCGGTGTATTCGGTGGCGGGTTGTGTATGTGATGGTGTGGGAGGGTGGGGCGTTGAAGGTGGATGACGCGCCGGAGAACCGGAACCCTCAGATGGAGAAGTGTTGAGGCGTCGCCGTTGGCGTACGCGGGTTTGAGGGTGGTTGGGTTGCGGGCGGCGAGTCCTGTTGCGTGCGTTTCCTGGGGGCGCTGCCCCCAGACCCCCGCCAATCTGATCAGGGGGTCCACGCCGTCAGCGGGTTGATGGCACGCCTGTTGCGTTGGGCGGAGTTGCGTTGCGTGGGTGGTGCGGTCCGGGCGGGTCCCCGTCACGAGCCGTACCAGAGCGAGCCACAACCAGGCAGGGGTGTCAAACGGACGAAAAGCGTGTCCGTTTGACACCCCTGCCTGGTTGCAGC
>NZ_JBSGXZ010000017.1:0-140831 GCF_053610285.1 Lentzea sp. NPDC054927 | reverse complement strand
CCGCATCCGCGACGGCGGCGGACGCTACGCGTGAAAGTGGGTCGGTGTGGTCACCATCTCGGATGTCGCGCGGCACGCGGGGGTCGCCCCGAGCACGGTCTCCTACGTGCTCACGGGCAAGAGGTCGATCTCCGCGGACACGAAGTCGAAGGTCAGAGGAAGCATCAGGGCGCTGGGCTACCAGCCGCACCTGGGTGACCGCGCGCCCTCTGCGCGCGGGACGAACGTGATAGGGCTGGTCCTGCCGCTGCGCGCGGGCATGCATCTGCCGGTGGTGATGCGTTTCGTCGCCGCCGCCGTGACGGCCGCGCGCAGATTCGACCTGGACCTGCTGCTGATGACGGCGGACGAGGGCGCGGCCGGCCTGCGCAGGGCCGTCGCCGGCGCCATGGTCGACGGTTTCCTGGTGATGGACGTGGAGATGAACGACGACCGGCTGCCGCTGCTGCGCCAGCTGGCCAAGCCGTCCGTCCTCATCGGACACCCGGCGGACGCGAAAGGCCTCACCTGCGTGGACTTCGACTTCGAGGCGGCAGGCGCGAAGTGCGTGGACCACCTCGCCGACCTCGGGCACCGTTCGATCGGCTTCGTCGGCGCGCCGAGCGCCGTCTACCGGCGCAACACCGGGTTCGCCCACCGGACGATGGCCGGGTTCAGCGCGGCCGCGATGCGCAGGGGCGTCGTGGCGACGACGCTGCCCGCCGAGGACGACCACGAGTCGGTGCTCGCCGCGACGATGACGCTGATCCGCGCCAACCCGTCGATGACGGCCCTGGTGGTGCACAACGAGGCGGCGCTCGCCCGGATCACCGGATGCCTGCGCGCGGCCGGGAGACAGGTGCCCGGCGACGTCGCCGTGGTCGCGATCTGCCCCGACGACCTCGCCGAGCAGATGACGCCACCGCTCACCTCGGTGCGGCTGCCCGCCGGGGAGCTCGGCAGGCACGCGGTGAACCTCCTGGTCGCCAAGCTCGACGGCAGGCAGCCGCCGGCCCTGGTGTTGTTGCCTCCGCAGCTGTCCCGGCGCGCCAGCACCCCGGATCCGGTCGCGCACGCTCGCTGATGTCGCTGTCATGGCGTCTGCAAGTACCACCAACTCAACATCAACAGACACTTTTCTACTACCAACGGGTTGGATGAAGGCGGCCGCCGCGCCCGGTGGCCGCCTTCACCCGTTCCCCTCGGGGCCGCTAGGCCTTGGCCCAGCGTTGGTTGGTGCTGCCGTTGCAGGTCGCCACGGTCACGGCCGCGCCGTTGGCGGTGCCGCCGGAGGTCAGGCACAGTCCTGTTTGGACGCTGGTGATCGTGCCGCCGGTGGTGACGTTCCAGTTCTGGTTGGCGCCGCCGTTGCAGTCCCAGATCTGAACTCTGGCACCGGATCCGGCGTTGACGGGTGCGTCCAGGCACTTGCCCACGACCTGGAGCGCCTGGCCGTTCTGGGTGAACTGCTGGTTGGCGTTGGTGTGGCAGTCCCAGGTGATCATCTGGGTGCCGTTGGCGGTGCCCGCGCCGTTGACGTCGAGGCAACGGCCGGAGGCCTCGCCGCGCAACCGGAACGTGGTCGGGTCGGGCGGAGGTGTGGTGGTGGTCGTGGGGCCTGGTCCGCCGTCGCCGAACTGGCTGATGAACTTCCACGCCTCACCGGACGTCCAGGTGCGCCAGCCGTCACCGCCGCCGTCGATCGGGCCCGGTGTGTGCCCGCCGTCGAATGCCGCCCACACCACCGGATAGCCGGCTCGGCAGCCGCTGTAGGCGGTGACGATGTGGGTCCGGCTGCCCGCACTCGGTTCGCGCGGGTTTTGCGCTGTGCAGCCGTTGTTGCGCACGAACCTGTCGCGCAGCCCGCGGCCCGCCGAGATGTTCAGGACGTTGTCGCCGATGCCGTGGATGCCCAGGTACCCGATGGGCTGGTTGCCACCGTCGCATCCGCTGAGCTGCCCGCCCGCGTAGACCACGAC
This sequence comes from Lentzea sp. NPDC054927, assembly GCF_053610285.1. Classification (NCBI taxonomy): domain Bacteria; kingdom Bacillati; phylum Actinomycetota; class Actinomycetes; order Pseudonocardiales; family Pseudonocardiaceae; genus Lentzea; species Lentzea sp. NPDC054927. The sequence goes on along the minus strand of NZ_JBSGXZ010000017.1, from coordinate 138,873 downwards.
CGCGCGGAACACGTTCGCGCGGGCGCAGGCGAGTGCGTACGACATGCCGCCGCCGTAGCTGAAGCCGCCGGCGAAGCGTTGCGCCGTGTCGATGCACAGCCCGGCGTCGAGCCGGCTGATCATGTCGTCGACGAACCTGAGGTCCTGGCCGCCGGAGTTGGCCCAGCCGTTGCCGTTGCCCTGCGGTGCCACGAAGATCGTGCCGTTGTTCGCCTGGTCGGAGAGCCGCCGCAGGCCGTAGTACGACCAGTTGTACCCGTCGGATCCGCCGGAGTCGACGTCGTTGCCGGTGCCGCCGTTCCAGTGGAAGCCGAAGAACAGCCGGTACTGGCGGTTGTTGTCGTAGTTGGGCGGCAGCCGCAGGATGAACGAGCGGTTCTGACCGCCGCTGTTGATCGTGTGCTGGCCGCTCGCGAGTGCGGGCGGCTTGCCGCAGCCCGCCGTCCCCGCGGTGATCCCGGCGTGGCCGTCGGGAGTCGTGCCGTCGGGAGTCGTGCCGCCGAGCGCGATGCCGGCCGCGCCGAGGAAGACCACGGCGCTGGCGGCGGCCAGCGCGATCACGGCCCTATGCGTGCGCATGGCGCGGCCCCTTGTGCTGATGGAACATCGTTGTCCCTTCGGTTGTCACGGCGGTCAGGCCTTGGCCCAGCGCTGGTTGGTGCCGCTGTTGCAGGTCGCCACGGTCACGGCCGCGCCGTTGGCGGTGCCGCCGGAGGTCAGGCAGAGTCCTGTTTGGACGCTGGTGATCGTGCCGCCGGTGGTGACGGTCCAGTTCTGGTTGGCGCCGCCGTTGCAGTCCCAGATCTGGACCCTGGCGCCGGAGCCCGCGTTGGCGGGTGCGTCCAGGCATTTACCCGTGACCTGCAGGGTTTGCCCGTTCTGGGTGAACTGCTGGTTGGCGTTGGTGTGGCAGTCCCAGGTGATCATCTGGGTGCCGTTGGCCGTGCCAGCGCCGTTCACGTCGAGGCAACGGCCGGAAGCCTCGCCACGCAACCGGAACGCGGTCGGGGTGGGCGTCGTGTCGCCGGTGAAGAACTTCCACACCTCGGTCTTGACCCAGCTGCGGGCACCGCTCTCACAGCCGCCACAGCCGTCCACCGGTCCCTGCTGGTGGCCGCCGTCGAAGGGCGCCCAGACCACCGGGTAGCCGGTCCGGCAGCCGGAGTAGGCGGTGGTGATGTGCGTGTTGCTGCCCCGCGAGGGCTCGGGCGCGTTCTGCGGCGTGCAGCCGTTGTTGCGGACCCACCTGTCGCGCTGGCCCCGTCCGGAGCCGATGTTGTCGCTGATGCCGTGGATCCCCATGTAGGCCACGGGCGCGGTGCCGCCCGCGCACCCGCTGATCTCGCCGGGCGAGGCGATGGCGGCGATGGCGCGGAACATGGTCGGGCGCGAGCACGCGAGCGAGATGCTCATCGCGCCGCCGTAGCTGAAGCCCAGCGAGAAGCGCTGCGCCGGGTCGACGCAGAGGTCGCCCTCGATCCGGCTGATCATGTCGTCGACGAACCGGACGTCCTCGCCGCCGGAGTTGCCCCAGCCGTTGTTGAGGCCCTGCGGGGCAACGAAGATCGTCGAGTTGTTCGCCAGCCTGCGCAGCCCGTAGTGGGCGTAGACGTCACCGTCGCTGCCGCCGCCCGCCACCTGCTGAGCGGTACCGCCCAGCCAGTGGAGGCCGAACACCAGACGGTACCGGCGGTTGGGGTCGTAGTTGTCGGGCACGCTCAGGATGAACGAGCGGGTCTTGCCGCTGCTCTGGATCGTGTGGGTGCCGCTGCGCAGTGTGGGGGCCTGGCCGCAGGCCGCCGCCACCGGGCCGGAGTCGCCGGTGGCAGGGGACGCCGGTTGTGCCCCGGCCACTCCGCCACCGACGAGCAGGAAGGCGGTGGCGGCGGCGGCGAGCCACCGCGCCCTCCGCTGAATGGTGTTGTTTCGCATGGATGTCCGCACTCTCTGTCAGGAGGAGATGGCGCAGGTTTTCCCGTTGAGGGAGAAGGAGGCCGGTGCCGAGGTGTTGCCGGTGTGCCCGGCCTGGAAGCCGATGCCGATCGACGCGCCGGGCGCGATGTCGGCGTTGTAGGAGACGTTCTTGGCGGTGACCTGGCCCGAGGCGGGGGAGTAGGTGGCGCTCCAGCCGGACGTGATGGTCTGCCCGCCGGGCAGGGTGAAGGCCAGCGACCAGCCGTTGATCGGCGTGGAGCCGGTGTTCTTGATGGTGATGGTCGACGTCAGGCCGGTGTTCCAGGCGTTGATCGCGTCGGTGACCTGGCACTCCGTGTCACCGGGCGGTGTCGTGGTCGTCGTCGTGGTGGTTGTGGTCGTGGTGCTCGTAGGGCCGCTGCCCTCGAACTGGCTGATGAACTTCCACGCCTCACCGGACGTCCAGGTGCGCCAGCCGTCGCCACCCGAGTCGATCGGACCAGGTGTGTGCCCGCCGTCGAACGCGGCCCACACCACCGGATAGCCGGCTCGGCAGCCGCTGTAGGCGGTGACGATGTGGGTCCGGCTGCCCGCACTCGGTTCGCGCGGGTTCTGGGCTGTGCAGCCGTTGTTGCGCACGAACCTGTCGCGCAGCCCGCGGCCCAGGCCGATGCCGAGCACGTTGTCGCTGATGCCGTGGATGCCCATGTAGGCGATGGGCTGGTTGCCGCCGCTGCAGCCGCTGAGTTCGGCGCCCGAGTAGACGACGACGGCGCGGAACACGTTCGCGCGGGCGCAGGCGATGGCGTAGGACATGCCGCCGCCGTAGCTGAAGCCGCCGGCGAAACGTTGTGCGGTGTCGATGCACAGCCCGTTGTCGAGCAGCCGGACCAGGTCGTCGATGAACGTCAGGTCCTGGCCGCCCGGATTGGCCCAGCCGTTGCCGTTGCCCTGCGGTGCCACGAAGATCGTGCCGTTGTTCGCCTGGTCGGACAGCCGCCGCAGGCCGTAGTACGACCAGTTGTAGCCGTCGCTGCCGCCGGAGTCGACGTCGTTCGCGGTGCCACCACGCCAGTGCAGGCCGACGAACAGCCGGTACTGGCGGTTGCTGTCGTAGTTCGGAGGCAGCCGCAGGATGTACGAGCGGTTCTGCCCGCCGCTGCTGATGGTGTGCTGGCCGCTCGCCAGTGCGGGCGGCTTGCCGCACCCCGCTGTCGCCGCCGTGGTGCCGGCCTCGCCGGGAACCGTGCCGCCTAGCGCGATTCCCGCCGCTCCCAGCAGCACCACGGCGCTGACGGCGGCGGAGGCGATCGCGAACCTATGCCGGGACATGGCAGGCCGGCTTGTGGTGGTGGAACATCGTTGTCCCTTCGGTTGTCACACTGGTTGCAGTTGGAATCGCTGGTTCTCGGCCCCGTTCGGGGTCCACTGGGAGACGCGGGCACCGTCGGTCGCCGACGCCTCCCAGACGTCCATGGCGAGGCCGCTCTGCCGGTTGACGAGGCTGATCACCCCGCCGCCCTGGTCGGTCACGCGCCACTGCTGGCTGGTCGCGCCGGTGTCGGTCTGCTGGGTGATGTCGGCGCCGGTGCTCGAGCTCGCGACCTGCAGCACTAGACCGCTGTGCCTGGCCCGGATCCGGTAGAAGCCGCCGCCCGCGTCGAGGAAGTCGAACTGCTGGTTGAGCCCGCTGGTCTGCGACCACTGCTGCAACAGCGCGCCCGCCGTCGTGGACACGCCGCTGATGTCCGCGTACTTCCCGCTGTGGCGTGCGACGAGGCGGTAGTACACCCCCGGCCGGACCACCGGTCCCGATCCCGTTCCCTGGCCCGTGGCGCGGTAGGTGTGCCCGGTGACGACGAAGAACTCGGCGACGCCGGGCTCGGGCTGTGCCGGTTGGATCACCGTGCCGGTCGTCGTGTCCCGCAGTTCGAAGGTGCCGGTGAAGATCCGGTTCCGGATGCGGAGCGTGCCGTCGCGGTCCGGCGTGACGGACAGGCTGATGGCGCCGTCGGCGGCCCAGGTCGCGCCGACGGTGTACCCGCCGCGCCCGCGCAGACCCGTGACGCTGCCCGCTGACCAGGCCGGCGGGAGCGCGGGCAGCACGTGCAGCTCGCCGTTGTGGCTGTGCAGCAGCATTTCCGTGATGCCGGAGGTCGCGCCGAAGTTGCCGTCGATCTGGAACGGCGGGTGCAGGTCGAACATGTTGGGCGCAAGGCGGTCCGTCCGCACGAGCGAGCGGATGAGGTCGTGGGCCCTGCCGCCTTCCTCCAGCCGCGCCCAGAAGTTGATCTTCCAGGCGAGCGACCACCCGGTGCCGTCGTCACCGCGCAGCTCGAGCGTCCTGCGGGCCGCGGTGTGCAGCTGGGGAGTGCCGCGTTTGGTGATCTGGTTGCTCGGGTGCAGGCCGTAGAGGTGCGAGACGTGCCGGTGGTTCGGCTCGGTCTCCACCCAATCTTGCAGCCATTCCATGACGTTGCCGCGCGAGCCGACCTTCATCGGCGCGAGCCGCTGCCGGGCCGCCCGCACCTGCGTGCGGAAGTCGGCGTCGACCCCCAGCACCTCGGAAGCGCCGGCACAGCCGTCGAAGAGGTCGCGCAGGATCTGCATGTCCATCGTCGGCCCGGCGCACACGCTGGCGTTCGCGTGGTGGTTGAGCTCCGGCGAGTTCGACGGGTTGGTGACGAGGTAGCCGAGGCTCGGGTCGGTGACGAGCGTGTCGAGGAAGAATTGCGCGCATCCCTTGAGCGCCGGGTAGTACGTGCGCAGGAAGGCCACGTCGCCGGTGAAGCGGTAGTGGTCCCAGATCAGCGTCGAGAGCCACGCCCCGCCCGTCTGCCACATGCCCGCCGCCGCGAAGTCCACGACCGACGAACCGCGCCAGGCGTCGGTGTTGTGGTGGGTGACCCAGCCGCGGGCGTTGTACTGCACCTGGGCTGTGCGGGCACCGGTGACGGTGAGGTCGTTGATCATCCGGAACACCGGCTGGTGGCACTCGGCGAGGTTCGTGGTGCCCGCGTGCCAGTAGTTCATCGGCAGGTTGGCGTTGATCGTGTACTTCGAGTCCCACGACGGTGCCATCTGGTCGTTCCAGATGCCCTGCAGGTTCGCCGGTTGCGTGCCGGGGCGCGACGACGAGATCAGCAGGTACCTGCCGTACTGGAACAGCAGGACGGAGAACTGCGGGTCGGGGGTGCTCGCGTGCCGGGTGATGCGGACGTCGGTCGGCTGGTCGGCCGCCGCCGTGCGTCCGAGGTCGAGGCTGACCCGCCCGAACAGCGCCTGGTAGTCGGCGACGTGGCGGGCCCTCAGGGTGTCGTACGCGGTGCCCTGCGCGGCGTTGAGACGGTTGCGCGCGATGCCCTGGTAGTCGCCGTTGACCGTGCGGAAGTCGATGTAGCTGGTACCGATGGAGATCAGCACGGTCACCGCGTTGGCGTTGCTCACCCGCAGCGTGCCACCGGAGCTGGTGGTGGTGCCGCCCTCCGCCACTGCCCTGGCCAGTGCGAGGAACCGGACCGTGCCCGCGATGCCGCGCTGGGCACCGGAGATGCCGTCCAGCGCGATGGTCGTGGCGTCCGGGCTGGACACCGTCGTGCGCTGGGGCGAGCTGAACGACGCCGTGAACGAGATCGAGCCCGGCGTCTCCGCGGTCAGCCGCACGGCGATCACCTGGTCCGGCGCGCTCGCGAACACCTCGCGCCGATAACGCACGTTGTTCGCCGTGTAGGTCACGACGGTCGTCGCGGTCGTGAGGTCGAGCAGCCGCTGGTAGTTCGACGCGCTCGCGGACGGCAGGGCCAGCCGGAGGTCGCCGACCGGCTGGTAGGCGAGCTGCCCGGCGGGGCTGCCCAGCATCGTCTGGTCGATCAGCGACTGCGCCTGCGTCCACTGGTTGTTGAACACCAGCTGCCTGATCTGGGCGAGTGAGCCCGCGCCGCGCGGGTTGCTGTAGTCGTGGGGACCGCCCGCCCAGACCGTGTCCTCGTTGAGCTGGAGGCGTTCGGTGTCGGTGTTGCCGAACACCATCGCGCCGAGGCGGCCGTTGCCCACCGGCAGCGCGCGCAACCAGTCGGATCCGGCCGGGCGGTCGTACCAGAGCGCGAGGTCGTTGGCCGCGCGCACGTCCGCGGGGGTCGAGGAGGAGGCATGGGCCGTCGCTGTCCACCCTGCCTGCGTCAGCACGGCACCCGCGCCGAGCTTCAGGAGCTGCCGCCGGTTCAGGTCGGACATGCCGGTCCTCCAATGGGTTTCGCGGTCGTCGAAGAACCCCCTGGTGGTGACCACCAGGGGCAGGAATCCGTTGTGGACGGTCAGGCCACGGCGCACCGCACGTCGTTGAGCGTGAATCCACCCGCGGGTGCGCTGTCACCGGTGTGCGTGGCCTGGAGGCCGATCGACACCGAACCGTTCGGCGGGATCTGGGCGTTGTAGTCGGCGTTGCGGGCGGTCACCTGGCCGGTGGCGGGGGAGTAGGTGGCGCTCCAGCCACCCGTGATGGTCTGCCCGCCGGGCAGGGTGAACCGCAGCTGCCAGCCGTTCACCGCGGTGGTGGACGTGTTGGCGATGGTGATCGTCTCGGTGAGGCCGGTGTTCCAGGCGCTGACCTTCGTCGTGACCGTGCATCCGTCGGTGGGCACCGGCGTTGTCGTGGTTGTGGTGGTGGTTGTTGTGGTTGGTGGAGTGGTGTCCAGGCCGAGGAAGGCGATCGAGTACCCGAGCATTCCCGTCATCGGCAGGCTGTGCCCGGTGCCCTGGATGCTGATGCCCTCGATGGTCGCCGCGGTGCCGGTGGCGCTGTAGCGGGTGCGGGTCCAGCTCGGCTGCGGCTGGTCGGTCGACGCCGGTGTCCTGCTCACCGCGTGGAGGTTGGTCCACTGGTCGAGCGCTTCACCGAAGTTGGGGTACGCCAGCGTGGTGTCGGTCGTGCCGTGCCACAGCTGCATCCGCGGGTAGCGGCCGGTGTAGCCCGGATACATCGCCCTGGCCTGATCGCCCCACTGCTGCGGGGTCTTCAGCAGGGTGCCGCCAGAACACTGGCTGTTCCACAGCGAGCCGTTCGTCGTCGCGAAACAGCCCGCCGGGACACCGGAGAAGGCCGCGCCCGCGCTGAACACGTCCGGGTACTGGGCGGCCAGCACGTTGGTCATCATCGCGCCGGACGAGAAGCCCGACACGACGATGCGCGCCGGGTCCACGTTGTAGCGCTGGCGTGCGTGCGACACCATCGACATGATCCCGGTGGAGTCGCTGCCTCCGTTGCGGCGCAACGCGTTGGCGGTGGACACGTCGAAGCAGCGACCGTCCCTGGTGGCTTCCGGGTAGACGATCACGTACCCGTAGCGGTCCGCCGCGGTGACGTAGTCCCGGCCGTTGCCGTTGTGGACGGCGTTCGCGGAACCTCCGCAGTAGTGCACCATCACCAGCATCGCCGGGCGCGCCGCGATCCGGTCGGGTGCGTAGACGTACATGTTCAGGCCGGTCGGGTTGGTGCCGAAGTCCGTGACCCGCACCAGCGACGCGGCCAGTGCCGGTTGCGGCACCAGCGAGAGCGCGACGGCGGCGATCAGCAGCAGCAGGGCGGCGAGGAAAGCGGCGACGCCGAACCTGTCCACGCGGGTCCGGGCGCTCATGACGCGGCACACGTGAGGTTGGCCGGCGTGGTGACCGGGTCGCCGGTGGCGGAGCCCGTGAAGCCGGGTTTGACCGACGCCCCCGGCGGGAGCTGGCCGTTGAAGCCGGCGTTGGTCACGGTGACCTGGTTGCCCTGCTGGGTGAAGACGCCGTTCCAGCCCTGGGTGACCGTCTGTCCCTCAGGCAGGGTGAACGTGGCCTGCCAGGAATCCGTCGCGGTGGCCCGCTTGTTCGTCACGGTGAGCTCGGCCTGGAAACCGCTCGACCACGTGTTGGTGACGGCGTAGCTCGCGGTGCACGAAGGGACACCGGGCTCCGGTTCCGGGTCGGGCTGCGGGTTCATGCCGCCCGAGCCGAACTGCCACCAGTTCATGTTGAGCAGATAGTTGTTGCCACCGCTGAACCTCAGGTAGAGGTCACGGGTGCCGGTCAGCCCGCTCACCGGGCACGAGACGGTGGTCCACGTCTGCCAGCCGCCGGTGTTGGGCACCGTGCAGGTGCCGGCCAGAGGACCGGTCGGGCTGCCGGAGCGGACCTCGATGGAACTGCCGGCCGTGGTGGACGCGACGCGGGCGGCGAAGAGCGTTGCGCCGGAACCGAAAGCGACGTTCTTCACCTTGATGTAGTCACCGTTGTTGATGAAACCGACGTTCATGCCGCCTTCGGAGGCGACCTCGGTCTCGATGCCGCTGCCCCACGCGATGGTCTCGGCTTCCTGGCGAGCGTAGGGGTTGAGGGTGTCCGCGGCCGGTGGTCCCGCGGTCGTCATGGTGAGGGACGGGATGGTGCCGTCGGCGTTGTAGCTGAACTTCTCCACGGCGACGGAGCGGGTGAAGCCGCCACCGCCGGGCAGGGCGCCGTTGTGGTAGAAGAAGTACGAGCTGCCCTTGAAGTCGATGATGCCGGGGTGGTTGGTGAAGCTGCTGCCCTGGGTGGCCATCACGGTGCCGCGGTAGGTCCACGGCCCGGTGGGGCCGGGGGACGTGGAGTAGGCGATGAACTCCGAGCAGCACTTGGCGGCGAAGACGTTGTAGTACAGGCCGTTGCGCTTGTAGACCCAGGGGCCTTCCTCGTAGAGGGTGGGCCGGTTCGGGTCGCCGGTGCGGGTGCCGAAGCCCGCGGTGGTGAGCGGGATCCTGTTGATGCCGCCCGAATACGAGATCATGTCGGTGTTGAGGCGGACGTACGAGAGGTTGGGGTTGCCCCAGTACAGGTACGCCTGACCGTCATCGTTGATCATGACCGTCGGGTCGATCTCGCCGTTCTCCACCAGGGGACGGCCGATGGCGTCGCGGAACGGGCCGGTGGGGCTGTCGGCGACGGCGACACCGATGGCCGGGCGTCCGCTGGCCTTGGTGACGACGGGGACGTACCAGTAGAACTTGCCGTTGCGTTCCACCGCCTGGCCCGCCCACGCGTCCTGCTTCGCCCAGTTGAACGTGGCGAGGCTCAGGGGAGAGCCGTGGTCGGTCCAGTTCACCATGTCGGCCGACGACCAGACGCGCCACTCCTTCATGGTGAACCAGGTGGAGCCGTCCTCGTCGTGCCCGGTGTAGAGGTAGACCCGTCCGTTGTGGACCAACGGTGCCGGGTCGGCGGTGTAGATGTGTTGCACGATCGGGTTGTCCGCCCGCACCGGGGTGGTCACCGTCAGGATCAGGCCCACCACCACGGCGAAGTGCGTCCAGAACCTTCTTGTCGTCGTCGCCATCATCGTCTCCCCGAGGGCAGGGGAGGCCCCGCGGCCGGCTTCTCGTCCGGTCCGCGGGGCCGTCCCGCCGGTTGTGTGGTGCGGGACGTCAGCTCGCGGTGCAGGACGGGTTGAGTCCGGCTCCGCTTCCGGTGCCCTGGAAGCCGAACTCGGTGGACTGGCCGGCGGGTACGGAGCCGTTGTAGTCCACATTGGTCCAGTTCACGGTTCCGCTGTTACCGCTGCGGGTGGCACTCCACGAGCTGGTGACGGTGCTGTTCGACACGGTCGTCGTGACCCGCCAGCCGCGCAGTGCGGAGGAGCCCGCGGTGACCTTGACCGTGGCCACGTATCCCTCTGCCCACTGGTTCAGCGACACCGACGCGGTGCAGCCACCGGGAACCGGGTCGTTCGACGTGGTCGTGGTGGTTGTGGTCGTCGTCGTGGTGGTCGTCGTGGTACCGGGACCGCCCGCGTTCAGCGCGTTCAGAACCGATGTGTACGCGGCCTTCTTGTTGCCACCGCCGTCGAACAGCAACGGGGTGCCGTTGGCGCGCCAGGAGTCGGTGTCGCGGATGCCCCACACGGTGATGCCGGCGCACCGCGTCACGGCGAGACAGGCCCGCGTGACGCGGTCGTAGTTGGACGCCTGGGAGCTGCCGGAGCCCTCGATGTCCAGTTCCGTGATCTGCACGTCCACGCCGAGGTTGGCGAAGTTCTGCAGGGTGGTCTGGTAGTTGGACGGAACCGGGCTCTGCGGGTTGAAGTGGGACTGGAAGCCGACGCAGTCGATGGGGACGCCGCGGGACTTGAAGTCCTGCACCATCCGGAAGACGCCCTGGGTCTTGGCGTGGGACCAGTCGTCGGTGTTGTAGTCGTTGTAGCAGAGCTTCGCGCCGGGGTCCGCCGCACGGGCCGCGCGGAATGCGGCCTCGATCCAGTCGTTGCCGGTGCGCTGGAGGTTGGAGTCACGACGCCCGCCGCTGCTGCCGTCGGCGTAGGCCTCGTTCACCACGTCCCAGGCGTAGATCTTGCCGCGGTAGTAGCTCGCGACCTGCGTGACGTGGTTGAGCATCGCGTTGCGCAGCGCGGTGCCGGACATGTTCTGCATCCAGCCGGGCTGCTGCGAGTGCCACGCCAGTGCGTGCCCGCGCACCCGCTTGCCCTGGTTGCGCGCGTGGTTCACGATCCGGTCGCCGTTGCCGTAGCTGAATTGACCCTGGTTCGGCTCGGTCGCGTCCATCTTCATCTCGTTCTCGGCCGTGACCATGTCGAACTCGCGGTTCAGGATGCCGATGTAGGTCGAGTCGTTCATCCTGCCCGCCGCGACGGCGGTGCCGAAGTACCGGCCGGACTGCGCGGCGGCGGCACCGAGCGTGGTCGCCGCGTTCGCGGGCGTGTTGTTGGCGACCAGGATCAACGTCGCGCCGAGCGCCGCCGCCGCGACTGTCGAAACGATCGGGACAAGTGACACTGACCTCGATGTCAGTTTCATCTTCCACACTTTCGAAAATCGCCCTGAAATTCCGGGCGTGACGGGTGGGACGATCGGCGCGCGCGAAGTGGGAACCGATGCGGCGGTACCGGTTCTGCTCGGCGCACGTCTGATCGCGAAGGTGCAGTTCCGCACTCATCTCCTGCGCTCACGTGGCGATGAGCGTGGTGAGGGGGCATACCGGACGTGAGTGTGCCAGCTCCGTGTTCGCGCTCACAAGAAGGTGTGGAACGTTTCGCAACTAGATTGAGCTGAACGGGCTACAAAAAGAAGGGAGCGCTCCCAATCCGCACCTCGAAACCTCGGAATACCTTCTCGTGATCGTGTATCGAATGCGGTTTGCTAAAGTTAGCGCTAACAATTTTAGCGTTGACGCGCGTTGGTGCCGTGGCTACCTTGGCCCGAGCCGGAACCGCTTTCCCGTGCCGCGAATCACCTGGTGCCGCACGTGAGAGCGCTCTCACATCCCGTTCCGACCCTGTACCGCAAGCAACGACGCTGCGAGGACTTGAATGAGCGCAACCGATCCTGCCCGCGCCAGTGCGCCGGAGTCTCAGCCACAACGCTCGCCCGGTTCTCCGGGACGCGACACGAAGACGCGGTGGAAGCAGGCGGCGGGCGCGTGCGCGGCCGCGGGCGTCCTGGTCGCCGGATCCGTCGTCCTGGCGGTGAGCGGCGGCACGACCGTCCGTGCCGCGGAGTCGGCGTTCTACGTCGACCCGGCGAGCTCCAGCGCGAGATGGGTGGCCGCCAACCCCGGCGACTCACGGGCGCCGGTCATCCGCGACCGGATCGCCTCCGTACCGCAGGCGCGGTGGTACACGACCACCAACACCTCGTCGATCCGCGGCGAGATCAGCTCGTTCGTCGGCGCGGCCGCGTCGGCGGGCAAGATCCCGATCCTGGTGGTCTACAACATCCCCAACCGCGACTGCGGCGGTGCCAGCGGCGGCGGCGCCCCGTCGCACCAGGCCTACCGCGCGTGGGTGGACGAGGTGGCGGCCGGCCTGGCAGGGCGGCCCGCGACGATCGTGCTCGAACCGGACGTGCTGCCGATCATGAGCAACTGCCAGAACACCGACCAGCAGAACCAGACCAAGGCCTCCATGGCCTACGCGGGCAAGAAGCTCAAGTCCGGTTCCTCCCAGGCCAAGGTGTACTTCGACATCGGCAACTCCGCGTGGCTGGCCCCGGCGGAGGCCGCGAACCGCTTGCGTGGCGCCGAAATCTCCAGCAGCGCCGACGGCATCTCGACCAACGTGTCGAACTACCGCTCCACCTCCGACGAAGTGAACTACGCCAAGAACGTGCTCAACTCGGTGGGCGACGGCCGCCTCAAGGCCGTGGTGGACACCAGCCGCAACGGCAACGGCCCGCAGGGCACCGAGTGGTGTGACCCGCCCGGCCGCGCCATCGGCACGCCAAGCACGTCGAACACGGGCGACTCGAGGATCGACGCCTTCCTGTGGGTCAAACTGCCCGGCGAGGCCGACGGCTGCATCGCGCCGGCCGGCCAGTTCGTGCCGCAACGCGCCTACGAACTCGCGATGGCGGCAGGCCCCACCACCACGACCACGACCACCACCACGACCACCACCACGACCACCGGCGGCAACCCCGGCGGCGGTTGCCGGGCGAGCCACCGCCTGCTCAGCCAGTGGCAGGGCGGCTACAGCGCCGAGATCGTGATCGAGAACCGCGGCGCGGCCATCAACGGCTGGACCTTCACCTTCTCGGCCCCCGGCGCCACGGTCACGCAGGGCTGGAGCGGCACCTGGACCGACACCGGCGACGTGGTCCGGGTCGCCAACGCCTCCTGGAACGGCTCACTGCCCTCCGGAGGCCAGACGACCATCGGCTACAACGCGAACTACAACGGCTCCACGCCGCCGTACTCGTCGCCGACGTTGAACGGCACCGCCTGCTCCTGATCGCCGAGTTGGTTGTAGATAGCGGCGGTTCGATCATGAGTTGGTAGTACTTGCACACGCCAATTAAGACGTGCGGGGCCGGCTGGTGCCGGCCCCGCACGTCGGGCCTGTCAGTTGCGCAGGCTCCACTGCTGGTTCGTGCCGCCGTGGCACGTCCACAGCTGGAGCAGCGTGCCGTTCGCGGTGCCGTTGCCGGCGGCGTCGAGGCACAGGCCGGACTGCGCGCCCGTGATGCTGCCGTCGGCGTTGACGTTCCACTGCTGGTTCAGGCCGCCGTGGCAGTCCCAGAGGATCGCTGCGGTGCCGTTGGCGGTGCCCTGCCCGGAGGCGTCCAGACACTTGCCCTGCACGGTGAGTTGCCTGCTGGAGGTGTGGTTCCAGCGCTGGTTCGTGTTGCCGGTGCAATCCCACAGCCGTGCCTGGGTGTTGTTGGTGGTGGCGGCGACGTCTGCGCAACGGCCTGACTGGGTGCCCACGACCGTGACGTTCTCCCGGCCACCGCCGCCGGTGCCGCCAGGGCCGGCGTTCGCCATCACCGCTTGGGCGCCGGCCGGCCAGTTGCCGTTGGTGACGACGGTGTTGCTGTTGACGACGTTGCCGCGGTCGCCGTTGGTCACGTTGCTGCTGCCGTTGGTCGACCAGTTGCCGGTGAGGGTCCAGTTGCCCATGTTCTCGCCGCCGCCGTAGTTGGCGGTGGCCCAGGTGCCGGTGGCGGAGAAGACGTTGCCGGTGGCGCGGTAGTACTTGGAGCCCTCGTCGAAGTAGAGGCCGAAGAAACCGTTGGTGCGCAGGCAGTAGTTGCCGCTGATCTCCGCGTTCGGGTTCCAGCCGAGCGTGTAGATGCAGCCGCCGTCGGTCATCTGTTGCATGACGTCGTGCACGTAGTTGTTGATGATCCGGTTGCCAGACGCGGTCGTCGGCGTCGAGTACCGCGGCTGGTAGTTGTAGAGACCGCGGCCGGCGTAGTGGTTGCTGCCGCCCGCGTCGTTGGAGCCCCAGCCGTAACCGACGTTGATGCCGGAGTACGGCAGGTTGTAGATCTCGTTGTGGGACACGGTCGACGTGCTGACGTAGGTGTTCAGCACCGACACGATGCCCCGGTACTCGAGGCCGAGGTCGTGGATTCGGCTGTAGCTGACCGTGATGTTCTTGTTGACCATCCGCTGGTCGCTCGGGTGATGCGCGTCGGCACGCACGCCGCCGACCACGACGCCGCCCGCGGAGTTGTACGCGATCTCCGATCGGGTGACCGTGATGTTCGAGGCTCCGAGGCCGACGCCGCTGGCGTGTGCGTTGGCGTCGTTGCCGATCCCGATCGCGGTCTGGCCGAGGTTGACGAAACGGGAGTCGGTGAAGGTGATGCCGCTGGCCGCCGAGATCTGGACGGCGCCGGGCATCTGGGACCAGTGCGGGCGGACCGACTCGAACGCCGGGCAGCCGCTCCTGCACGAGTTGAGCCGGTCGGCGGGCCAGTTCCAGTTGCCGGAGATGTAGGCGCCGGTCTGCTGGTCGGCGAAACCCTGATTGCTGCTGGGGCCGAGCCACGACGTGCCGGTGAAGGTGATGCCGCTGAACGACATGTCACGCGCGGGCGCATCATAGGTGCCGCCGACGTTGACCAGCGACTGCACCGTGGGCAGTTCGACGCTGACGTTGCTCATGTTCTGCCCGGCGCGCGGGATGTAGTAGAGCGCTCCCGCACCGGGGTTGAGGTACCACTCGCCTGGTGCGTCGAGGAACTCGTAGGCGTTCGCCAGGTAGAGCGGCCCTGCGCGGAACGGGTTGTTGAGCGTGTCGTAGCCGAAGGTGTTGTTGTTCCACGCGGGTTGCTGCATCGTCAGGAAGTTCCCGCTGATGCTCTGCACCGGCGAGTACCGGTCGGTGAACGAGTTGACGCTCTCCACCTCGACCCGGTTCTGGTTCCCCAGGTTGTTCAGGTAGTTCAAGGCTCCGTTCGAGAAGCGCATGCCCGAGTCGGTGAAGGTGAAGTCGGACCGGTTGACCTGGGTGCGCGCGCGGGTCGCGATCGCGCCGTCGACGTAGAGCTGGCGGCTGTCGAGGCCGGTGCCGACGTTCGCCCGCCAGATGTTCTTCCCGGCGTCGGCGACCGACCACCCGGTGACGGCTTTGGCGCCGCTGATGACGGGACGCGCGGACGCCGCGGCCTGCCACAGCACGCGGTAGCCGTTGGTGCCGGAGTCCGCCGCGGTGAACCGCAACGGCTGGGCGAGCCGGTACACACCGCCGGCGAGCTCCACGACGATGTCGCCGGACATCGACGGGGTGCGTGACCGCACCGCGGCCTGTGCCGCGGCCAGCCCGCACGGGTCACCGGCGGTGCAGGTGGTGCCGGTGCCCGACGGGGAGGCGTAGAGGGTGGTGGTCGCCGCGGAGGCCGGGGGAGCGATGGCGAGCGCGGCGGTCACCACCACCGTGGCGGCGAGTGCGATCCGCCGGGATAGAGCCGGAGTGCAGGACGTGGACAAAGGACCCTCCTGAGGTGCGGACGGTGCTGGATCGGCCTCCCGCGGCGGCGGTCGGGACAGATTCGTGTCCTGTGTGGACTGTGATGGACCTGCTGTGACGGCCGAGGTTCGAACGCGGCGGAGGGACTCACGCTGTTCGAGGTCGCCGCGATTCGTTCACCAAGGTGGCGGGCACCGGAAAGCAGCCGGTCCAAGACAACGCGAACGTAACTCGTATGACGTGTGACGTCAATGGTGTTACGTATACTGTCGGACTCACCTCGTCCGGGTGGTGCGGCGCAACGGAGGCGCGATGAAGGCGACAGGTCCGCAGACGGAACCGGGCACGCCAGGGAGCCCTGGCTGGACGCGGCGGCCGGCCAGCCTGTCCGCCGCGGTGACCGCGGAGCTCGTGCAACGAATCGTCCGCGGCGTCTACCCTTCCGGCGTCACGCTGCCTCCCGAACCGGTGCTCTGCGAGACCTTCGCGGTGAGCAGGACGGTGATCCGCGAGTCGGTGAAGGTCCTGCAGGAGAAGGGTCTGGTCCTGGTGCGCCAGGGTGCGGGCACCACGGTCAACCCACCGGCGCTGTGGAACATGCTCGACGAACTGGTGCTGGGCGCCTCGATCGCCGAGGACGAGAGCCTCGCCGTTCTCGACGACCTGGTGGTGACCCGGCGCCTGCTGGAGTCGGACATGGCGCAGGTCGCCGCGCGCACAGCCGACCAGGACGCGGTGGACCGGTTGCGCGCCCTGGTGGACCGGATGGACGAGCTCGTCGGCGACATCCCCGCCTACGAGGAGCACGACCGCCTCTTCCACGACGCGATCATGCAGGCGTCGGGGAACCGCATCGCCCGCGGTGTGGTGCGCTCGCTGGAGAGGCAGGCCATCACGGCGGCCGGCTACCGGGGCAAGAGCGGGCGGGACATGTGCAAGGCGTCCAACCGGGGCCACCGCCGCATCTACGAGCGCATCGCCGCCCAGGACGCGGAAGGCGCGGCGGAGGCCATGTTCGCCCACATCACCGACGCGTGGCTCGTGCGTCGCGGTGCGGCCGGGGATCCAGGTCGTCTGAAGCGGTAGGCAACCCGCCCGCCAGGCGCGTCCCTCCGCCAGGACCGCCCGGCGAGCGTTCGACGTGAAAACGAGTGATCACAAGGAGTTCGTGGAACCTCCGGCCGGAGACGCGGCCGGGCCCGTACGGCAGCGGGAGGCGGATCTGCGGTGGGACGAACACGTGTGACCCTGGCCGACGTCGCGGCGGCGAGCGGGGTGTCGGTGACGACGGCGTCGCTCGTCCTGACCGGACGCGCGCGGGAGCTGCGCATCTCCGAGGCCGCCGAGCGGCGGGTGCGGTCGACGGCGCAGGAGCTGGGCTATCGGCGCAACACCCTGGCGGCGGGCCCGCGTCCCGCCCGCGCGCAGACGATCGGGTTCGTGTCGGACACCATAGCGTCGTCCGGTCTGGCCGGCGACATGGTCAAGGGCGCGGTGGAGGCCGCTTACCGGCGCGGGTACATGTTGTTCGTCGGGGAGTCCGGCGGGGATCCCGCGGTCGAGCGGGCCCTGATCGACGCGATGCACGACCGGCGCGCGGACGGCGTGGTGTTCGCCGCCAGGCACACGAGGGTGGCCGCCCTGCCGGAGGGCCTGTACGACGGGCCCGCTGTGCTGCTCAACGCCACGTCCGTGACCCGCACGACCATCCCGTCGGTGGTGCCCGACGAGGTCGAGGCCGGCCGTTCGGCCGCGGGAGTCCTGGTCGCGGCAGGGCACGACCGCGGCGTCCACCTGATCGGTGCGGGGCCGGGGGTGCACGACGTCCCGCCGAACAGCATCGCGGCCGCGCAACGACTCCTCGGCCTGCGCGAGGTGTTCACCGCGGCCGGGGTCGAGGTGGTCAGCGCACATCGGTGTCCGACGTGGACTCCGGAGAACGGCTACGAGGCCACCGTGGAACTGCTGCGGGCCCACCGGCCCAAGGCGCTGGTGTGCTTCAACGACCGCTTGGCGTTCGGGGCGTACCAGGCACTCGGCGAGGCAGGGCTCGCGGTGCCCGGCGACGTGTCGGTGGTCGGCTTCGACGACCATCCCATCGCGTCGTGGATGCGCCCGCGGCTGACCACGATCGCCCTGCCGCACCACGAGCTCGGCGCACGGGCGGTGGCGGTCCTCGTGGACATGCTCGAACGGCGTGGGCGCGACGTCCGGCCGCCGATGACCCACCGGGTGCCGATGCCGGTGCGCGAGGGTGGTTCGGTGGCCCGCGCGCGGTGGTGAGCGGTTGGTGTTCACGCTAACAATCATGCGGTCTTACATCGACCACCGGCTTGGGGCGGGAGAACTCGTCTTCGCTCTGTCGAATGAAAATTCGACACTGTCGAACGCGCAACGCTAAAGGTTAACGCTCACAACTTTAGCTTTGACCGAGTGTGACCCCCTGGTTACATTGCTGGAAGCCGGACTCCTGCCGCCGGCCACTCGTCAACGACGACGCAGGGAGACCACGCCCGGTCGTTCAGGGCACCTCGGCCTCCCGGGAAGGCTCACCATGCCGAGCCCGCTCAAGGCGTTGTGCGGTGTGCTGCTCGCCGTCGCCCTGCTGGCGGCGTCACCCGCGACCGCCGAAGCATCCACTGTGGACGAACCGGCGGTGCTCGCCGATCCGGTTCGGGTGATGCCGCTGGGCGACTCGATCACGCAGGGCGGCTCGATCGGCGGTTACCGGCTCGATCTCGGCACGAGGCTGCGGTCCGCCGGGCGCTCCGTCGACTTCGTGGGCTCGCTGTCGGACGGCCCCGGTTCCATGCCCGACCGCAACCACGAGGGCCACCCCGGCTGGACCATCGCGCAGATCGACGCGAACGTCGTGAACTGGCTGCGCACCTACACCCCGCGCACGATCCTGTTGCACATCGGCACGAACGACATGTACGGCAGCGACCCGGCCGGCGCGCCACGACGACTCTCCGCACTGGTGGACAAGATCACCGCTCAGGCTCCGGCCGCGGAGGTGTTCGTCTCCACGATCATCCCGATCCGGTTCGCCGACGCCACCGTGCGCGGCTACAACTCCGCCATCGTCCCGCTGCTGCGCGCGAAAGCCGCGGCTGGCAAGCGGGTGCACGTGGTCGACATGTACCCGGCGGTGCCGATCTCCGACCTGCCCGACGGCATCCACCCCAACGCCGCCGGCTACGGCAAGATGGCCGCGGTCTGGTTCAACGCCCTGTCGTCGGTGCCCGGCAGCATCGGCGACCCGCCCCAGCCTGGCGGCACGTGCACCGCGACGCCCCAGGTCGTCAGCGACTGGAACGGTGGTTTCCAGGCCGAGGTCACCGTCGCCAACCCCACCGCGTCGGCCATCTCCGGCTGGACGGTCCGGTTCACCCTGCCGGGCGGGCACACCGTCACCCAGATCTGGGGCGGTACCGCCGGCGGTTCGGTCACGGTCACCAACGCCTCCTACAACGGCACGATCGGGCCCGACGCCACCGCCACGTTCGGTTTCCTCGCCTCCGGTCCCGGCGCGCCCGCGGTCGGCACCGCCACCTGCTCCAGCCCGTGATTCCCGCACCCCTGCTTCCCGATCCCTCCGACGACGAAGGGTCATCAATGTTCTTCGCACGATTCCGCCCGTCCCGCCGAGTCCAGCTCATGGCCGTCGCGGCCGTCCCGCTCATCGCGGTGTCCGCGCTCGCCGCGGTGGCGGTGCCTCCCGCCACGGCCGCGCCGGGCTGTTCGGTGACCTACTCCGCACCGTCCCAGTGGGACGGTGGGTTCACCGCGGCCGTGTCCGTCACGAACCTCGGTGACGCGATCAACGGCTGGACGCTCACCTGGAGCTTCGGCGCCGGCCAGCAGGTCAAGGAGGCGTGGAACGCCCAGGCGACCCAGTCCGGGGCCCAGGTGACCGCGCGCAACGTCTCCTACAACGCGTCCATCCCCACCGGCGGCAAGGTCGAGTTCGGGTTCAACGGTTCCGCCACCGGCACGAACAACCCGAACCCCACGGCGTTCACGCTCAACGGCACCCTGTGCACCGGCGACGTCGGCCCCACCACGACGACGACCACGACCACCACCACGACGACGGGCAATCCGCCGGTCGGCAACCTGCCGTCGAGCTTCCGGTGGTCCTCCAGCGGCGCGCTGATCGGTCCGAAACCGGACTCCGCGCACCCGACCGTCTACTCGGTCAAAGACCCGAGCGTCGTTTACCACAACGGCAAGTACCACGTGTTCGCGTCGGTGTACACCAACGGCTACAACCTGATGTACACGAGCTTCACCGACTGGTCGCAGGCTTCCTCCGCACCGCACTACTACCTCGACCGCACACCCGTCGGTGGTGGTTACAAGGCCGCGCCGCACGTGTTCTACTTCGCGCCACAACGCTTGTGGTACCTCGTGTACCAAACGGGATCGAACGCGTCGTACTCCACGACCACGGACATCTCCAACCCGGCGTCGTGGTCGGCGCCGAAGAACCACTACGCCAACGGCATGCCGCAGATCATCCGCGACAACATCGGTGACGGCTACTGGGTCGACTTCTGGGTCGTGTGCGACACCGCCAAGTGCTACCTGTTCTCGTCCGACGACAACGGCCACCTCTACCGGTCCGAGACCACCGTGGCCCAGTTCCCCAACGGGTTCACCAACACCGTGATCGCGATGCAGGACTCGAACCAGAACAGGTTGTTCGAGGCCTCCAACGTCTACAAGATCGCCGGCAAGAACCAGTACCTGCTGGTGCACGAGGCCATCGGGTCGGACGGCAGGCGCTGGTTCCGCACCTGGACCGCTCCGGCGATCACCGGACCGTGGACCCCGCTGGCCGCCGAGGAGTCGAACCCGTTCGCCCGCGCGAACAACACCACGTTCCCAGGTGGACAGTGGACCCGCGACATCAGCCACGGCGAGATGATCCGTTCCGGCGTCGACCAGCTGATGGAGATCAGTCCCTGCCAGCTCCGCTTCCTCTACCAGGGCATGGATCCCAACGCCGGCGGTGACTACAACCGGCTGCCCTGGAAGCTCGGCCTGCTGACCCAGACCAACTCGACCTGCTGACACCCCAGGACCGACGCCGCCGGACAACCTGCCCCGGCGGCGTCCCCCTTGCCAGAAAGAGGCGACATGCCCACCCGGTCCAGAAGACTGCCGCGCCTCGCCGCCGCCCTGCTGGCAGCGATCGCGACCATCGCCGTCCACCCCGTCGGCCACCCGGTCGGCCATGCCGCGCCCGGTAGTCCCGCGCTGACCCCGCCGCTGGGCTGGAACAGCTGGAACAGCTTCGGTTGCGGCATCACCGAGGGCCAGGTCCGCCAGGCCGCCGACGCGATGGTGTCCTCCGGCATGCGCGACGCCGGATACCAGTACGTGGTCGTCGACGACTGCTGGTTCGACCCGCAGCGCGACTCGGCGGGCAACCTGCGCGCGCACCCGTCGAAGTTCCCGAGCGGGATGAAGGCGCTGGGCGACTACATCCACGCGCGTGGCCTGAAGTTCGGCATCTACCAGGTGCCCAACGAGAAGACGTGCGCGCAGGGCACCGGCGCCCACCCCGGTTCGACCGGCAGCAAGGGCCACGAGGTCCAGGACGCCAGGACGTTCGCGTCGTGGGGCGTGGACTACCTCAAGTACGACTGGTGTTCCGGCGCCGGCAGCCGGGACGAGCAGGTCGCCCGGTTCACGATCATGCGCGACGCCCTGCGCGCCACCGGCCGGCCGATCGTCTACAGCATCAACCCCAACAGCTTCCACCCGATCACCGGCGACAAGTACAACTGGGGTGAGGTCGCCGACCTGTGGCGCACCACCGAGGACCTGCTGGACATCTGGCAGAACGGCAACGTCAACAGCTACCCGATGGGCGTGGGCAACGTCGTCGACATCACCGCCCCGCTCGCCGTCCAGAACGGTCCAGGCCACTGGAACGACCCGGACATGCTGGTCGTCGGCCGCCCAGGGCTCTCCATCACCGAGTCCCGCGCGCACTTCGCGCTGTGGGCGCTGATGGCGGCACCGCTCATGGCGGGCAACGACATCCGGACGATGTCCGCCGACGTGAGCGCGGTCCTGCGCAACTCACGCCTGATCGCGGTGAACCAGGACGGCCTCGGTGCCGGTGGCCGCCGCGTGCGGGACGACGGCGCCACCGAGGTGTTCGCCAAACCGCTCTCGGACGGCTCGGTCGCCGTCGGGCTGTTCAACCGGGGGAGCGGCACCGCGACCGTCTCCACGACCGCGGCCCAGATCGGCCTGTCGGGCACCAACTTCACCCTGACGGACCTGTGGACCGGCGGCACGTCCGCCACCTCGGGTGCGATCTCCGCCTCCGTCCCCGCGCACGGCGTGGCCGCGTTCCGGGTGACCGGTGGCGGTCCGCTGACGAGCACCACGTCCCGGTTGCGCGGTACGGGGTCGAACCGTTGCCTCGACATCGAGAACCAGAGCACCGCCGCCGGTGCCAACACCGCGATCCGGGACTGCCACACCGCGGCGAGCCAGCAGTGGACCGCGTGGCCGCACGGTGAGATCCGCGTGTTCGGCGACAAGTGCCTCGACGCCTACAACCAGGGCACCGCCAACGGCACACGGGTCATCATCTGGCAGTGCAACGGCCAGGCGAACCAGCGCTGGACGGTGGAGTCCGACGGATCGGTCCGCAACGCCAACGCCGGTCTGTGCCTGGACGTCGAAGGAGCCTCGACGGCCAACGGCGCGCGGCTCGTGCTGTGGACCTGCAACGGCCAGGCCAACCAGAGGTGGTCGCGATCATGAGATGGACTCCCGCGGGGACGGTCGTCGCCGCCCTCACCCTCGTGACCGCCGGCCTCGCCGCGAGCACGGCGGCGCAGGCGGCGCCGGGTTGCTCGGTCGCCTACACCAAGACCTCGGAGTGGCAGGGCGGGTTCGGCGCGTCCGTGGCCATCACGAACACCGGTGACGCGATCAACGGCTGGACGCTCGAGTGGACGTACGCCACCGGTCAGCAGGTCGGGCAGCACTGGAACGCCGAGATCACCCAGACCGGCGGCCAGGTCAGCGCGCGCAACGTCTCCTACAACGGTTCCGTGCCGACCGGCGGCAAGGTCGAGTTCGGTTTCAACGGCACGTTCACCTCGGCCAACCCGGATCCGGCGTCGTTCCGCCTCAACGGCATCGCCTGCAACGGCGGCGGCGATCCCACCACGACAACGACCACCACGACGACAACGACCACCACCACGCCTCAGCCCGCGTCGTTCACCAACCCCGTGGTGTGGCAGGACTTCGCCGATGGCGACATCATCCGCGTGGGCGATGCCTACTACTACTCGGCGTCGACCATGCACTACTCGCCGGGCGCGCCGGTCCTGCGCTCCTACGACCTGGTGAACTGGGAGTACGCCGGACATTCCGTGCCACGGCTGGACTTCGGCGCCAAGTACGACCTCAGTGGTGGCCGGGGCTACGTCCGGGGCATCTGGGCGTCGTTCCTGAACTACCGCAAAAACAACAAAACCTTCTACTGGGGCGGGTGCGTCGACTTCGCCCAGACCCACATCTACACCGCCGCGGCGGTCGACGGGCAGTGGTCCAAGCTGTCCACCATCAACAAGTGCTACTACGACGCCGGCATGCTGGTCGACGACAACGACACGATGTACGTCGCGTACGGCAACACCACCATCAGCGTCGCGCAGCTGTCGGCGGACGGCAAGTCAGAAGTGCGGTCCCAGCAGGTGTTCCAGACGCCGTCGAACATCGGAACCCTTGAAGGCGCCCGGTTCTACAAGCGCAACGGCAGCTACTACATCTGGCTGACCCGTCCGGCGAACGGTCAGTACGTGCTCAAGGCCTCCAGCCCGTTCGGTCCCTACACCGTCCAGCAGGTGCTGCTGGACATGCGCGGCCCGATCCAGGGCGGCGGAGTGCCGCACCAGGGCGGGATGGTGCAGACGCAGAACGGCGACTGGTACTACATGGCCTTCGTCGACGCCTACCCCGGCGGCCGCATGCCGGTGCTCGCACCGATCACGTGGACCTCCGACGGCTGGCCGCGCGTCACCACCGTCAACGGCGCCTGGGGCGTGAACTACCCGATGCCGAACCTGCCCGCCCCACCACGCCAGGTCAAACCCATGACCGGCGTGGACACCTTCGACGGCACGGCACTCGGCCCGCAGTGGGAGTGGAACCACAACCCCGACACCACGAAGTACAGCGTCAACAACGGTTTGCGCCTCTCGACGGCGACCGTCACCAACGACCTGTACAACGCCCGCAACACCCTCACCCACCGCATCCAGGGCCCGAGCTCCACCGCCACCGTCGCACTCGACCTGACCTCGATGCGCGACGGCGACCGCAGCGGCCTCGCCATGCTGCGTGACTCGTCGGCCTGGATCGGGATCAAACGCGACAACGGCCGCAATCGCGTCGTGATGGTCAACGGCCTGACCATGGACGGCAACTGGAACACCACCGGCACCGGCACCGAGATCGCGAGCGCGAACCTCACCGGCACCCGGATCTGGTTGCGCGCCAACGCCGACATCCGGCCGGGCAGCGGCAGACAGGCCCGCTTCTCCTACAGCACCGACGGTGTCACGTTCACCTCACTCGGCACCGGCTTCACGTTGAAGAACGAGTGGCAGTTCTTCATGGGGTACCGGTTCGGCATCTTCAACCACGCCACACAGGCGCTCGGCGGCGCGGTCAACGTGCAGCGTTTTGAGCTGTCAACGCCTTAGGGCCAGGAGCCGGCTCGCTCTCGTGGCGTCTGCAAGTACCACCAACCCAACATCAACAGGCATTTTCCTACTACCAACAGCCCGCCCAAGTGCGGGGGCTGGGGGTGTTACGGCCACCAGCAGGCGGCCGAGCTGAGCAGGGCGCCGATCGTGCCCGCCACGAGGACCGCCACCACCAGCACGCGGCGGCGGGCCAGTCGCGCCGCCCGTGCCAGGCGAGGCAGGACCGTGGCGGGCACGTCGGGGACGGCGGCCAGGGACTCCACCGCCCAGGCTTTCGGCACGCGCGACAGCAGGCCGGTCATCCCGGCCAGCTGACAGACCTCGTGTTCGCACGACTGGCAGACCGTGAGGTGGTGTTCGTAGGCCTGCCGATCGCTCGGGGACAGCGAGCCCAGCACGTAGGCGACGTCCCATTCCCGGAACGGATCCGTCGGAGGAGTCGTCGGTGGCGTCACCGCCCCGTGACCCCGTTCTCGTGCAGCGCGAGTCGCAGCGCGCGCAGGCCGTAGTGCAGGCGCGACTTCACGGTGCCCTGCGGCACGTCGAGGGCGTCGGCGAGTTCGGCGATGGTCTCGCCGCGGTAGTAGGCCCGGGTGATCACCGTGCGGTGTTCGGGTTTGAGCTGCGACAGCGCGTCGGCGATGAGCCAGGCGTCGAGGGTTCGGTCGGTGTGGTCGGAGCGCGCGCGTTCGGGGACGCGGGCCGACTCGACCTCCCACCTGGCGCGGGCGCTGCGGCGTTCGTCGATGGCGAAGTTGCGTGCCACGGCGTAGAGCCACGACTTCGACGCCGAGAAGCCCTGTTCCAGGATGTCCGGGTGCCGCCACGCGCGCAGAAGTGCTTCCTGGACAACGTCCTCGGCCAGCTGTTCGTCGCCGGTGAGACGGAGGGCGTAGCGCCAGAGCGCGGCGGCGTGGCCGTCGTGCAGGGCGCGTAACAGGGTGGTGTGGTGGTCGTTGATGGCGCACCTCGTTTCACGGGTGGAACACCGGCGTGCGCTTGGCCAGGAAGGCCGAGGTGCCCTC
Source organism: Lentzea sp. NPDC054927 (assembly GCF_053610285.1). Lineage (NCBI taxonomy): Bacteria > Bacillati > Actinomycetota > Actinomycetes > Pseudonocardiales > Pseudonocardiaceae > Lentzea > Lentzea sp. NPDC054927. The sequence goes on along the minus strand of NZ_JBSGXZ010000017.1, from coordinate 113,968 downwards.
GCGCATGTCATCGGTGGTGAAGGTGTGCCGGAACGCGTCGAGCTCGACGCGCAGCCCCGCGCCGACAGCGAGCCCGTCGACGGCGTTGATCGTCGCCTTGCACGTCGCGACGGCGGTGGGCGAGTTGGCGGCGATGTCGGCGAGCACGAGCCGTGCGGCGGCGAACATCTCCTCTCGTGTGTCGAACACCTGGTTCACCAGACCGATGCGATGTGCCTCCGCCGCGTCGGCCCGGCGGCCTGAGTAGATCATCTCGCGGGCCCGCGCCACGCCGACGCGCCGGTACAGCCGGACGCACCCGCCGAAGCCGGGGATGAGGCCCAGCAGCACCTCGGGCTGACCGAAGACGGCTTTGCCGGTGGCGTAGACGAAATCGCACGCCAGCGCCATCTCGCAGCCTCCGCCGAGCGCGTACCCGTCGACACAGGCCACGACGGGGACGGGGAGCTCCTCGAGCAGCCGGGTCACCTGCTGTCCCAGAGCGCCGAACGCCTCACCCTCCTGCGGCGACATGGCCGCCATCTCCCGGATGTCGGCCCCGGCGATGAACGCGGGCCCTTCCGACCCGGTGAGCAGGACCGCGCGCGGACCGTCCAGGGTCGAGAGGAGGTGGCGCAGTTCGGTGAGCGTCGCGTGGGACAGGGCGTTGCGGGCCTGCGGCCGGTTGACGGTCACCGTCAGCACGCCGCCCTGCTCGTCCAGCAAGAGGTTCTGATAGTCCACAGTGGTCTCCTCACGAGTCCCAGATCGCGCCGTAGGCGGGAATTCCCCTGGCTTCCATCTCTTCGACGACGTGCCACGTGGTCGGCTTGTTGGAGATGCAGATGACGGCCTCCGCGTCGAACCGCAGGCAGGCGTCGTGCGCGAGCGCGACCAGGTCCGGCTTGCCCGCGGTGGCGGTGTCCCAGACGACCGCTTCCGGTTGCACGCGCAGGATCTCGTCGACCAGCTCGTCCCCGTAGGTGCGGCGCGGGTCGCGGGTCGACCACACCAGCCGCGCGGGGGCCGTGCCCGCGAGCAGATGCGGCAGGCACGGCCCGATCCCGCTGCCGGTGGCGACCCACACCACCCTGGTGAAGAGCTGGTCGATGTTGCCGACGCCCGCGGTCGGGATTCCCTTGACCCACACGTGACTCGGCTGGTCGGCGATGAACTTCGCCGTCCAGTCTCCCGCGCGGGAGATGGTGAGCCGGAAGCCGCTGCGTCCCGGTGCGGGCACGTTGGCGAAGGAATGCCACTCCAGCAACGGGTTGCGGCTCACCGCGGTCGAGGAGCCGGCGAACGGGGTGACGCCGTGGTCGAACGACACCAGGGCGACGTGCGGCGACGGGCTGACGATGTGCACAGGAACCCGCCGCAGCCGCAGCCACGGCAGCGCCACGCTGGCCACCACGAGGGCGAGCGGCCAGAGGAACACCGGGTTCGAGACCGCCGACTGCACGCCGAACAGCACCAGCACCGTCCAGCCGCCGAACCGGTGCGACCGCTCGAACAGGTCGTGGTGGCGGGCGCGCAACCGCGGCAGTGCCAGCACGATGATCGCGGCGAGCACAGCGAAGATCATCCACGTCAACGTCAACAAGAACGCCGGCGCGCCGTGCACGGTCGTGGTGACGGCGAGCACCAGGAACCACACGGTGGCGCAACTCGCCGCACCGACGTGCAACCCGCCGAAGTGGTAGACCTTGCCCAGCGTCCAGCGGACCCGCAACGGCCAGTGCACCGGCACGCTGGTGGCCAGCCGGAACAGCAGGTTGATCACGAGCTGCTGGCGGACGAGCACGGCCAGGGTGACGTTGGCGACCACCAGCGCGGTCACCACGTTCTCCTCGCCCCACCAGCCGCCGGACAAGGCGAAGCAGAGGTTCGCGAGCACGACGACCGCGGCGAGCCGGTTGTGGTGGGTGAACGGGCGGCGGCGCAGGACCGTCCGCAGCGAACGGTCGGCGGGCGGCAGCGGGCGAACGTGGACCGGGGTGCCCGTCATGCCACGGTTTCCTTCTGCGCCGGCTCCGGCTGGAGCCGGTCCAAACGCGACAGGAGCGCACGCCGGTCGACCTTGCCGCGGTCGGTGGTCGGCAGCGTGTCGACGGGAACGATCAACGCGGGTACGCAGTAGTACGGCAGCAGCTGCGCCACCGCGTGCCTGGCCTGTTCCGGCGCCGCGGTGGCAGGGCTGATGAAGCCGACGAGCTTTCCGTTGTGCACCACGGTCGTGGCGCGGCGGCAGTCCGGCGCCTGTTCCAGCGCCGAGGTCACGGAGTCCAGCTCCACCCGGAACCCGCGCACCTTGACCTGGTCGTCGGTGCGGCCGTGGTGGCGCAGCTGGCCGTCGGCCGTCCAGCTGCCGAGGTCGCGGGTGCGGAACATCAGGTGGTCGCCGCCGAGGAACGGATCGGGGAGATATCGCTGCTCTGTCAAGGCGTCGTCACCCAGGTAGCCCTCCGTGACGCACGCTCCGCCCGCCCACATCTCACCCACGTCGCCGATGCGGCACGGTCGCAGGTCGTCGTCGAGCACGTAGACGGTCGTGTTCGGCACGGGCGTTCCGATGGTGAGCTGCCGGGTGCCCGGCTCGTAGCGCTGCACGGTGTTGACGATGGTGACCTCGGTCGGACCGCACGCGTTGTGGAAGACGGCGTGGCGTGACCACAGGTCGGCCAGCACCTGCGGGCAACGCTCACCGGCGACCGCGACCGTGCGCACCCGGTGGCACGCTTGGGGATCCAGGGACGCGAGCACGCTGGGGGTGGCGATGACGACGTCCACCGTGCTCGCAGCCCGCTCGATGTCGTCGCCGCGGATCACCAGCGTGCCGCCGTGCGCGAGCGTGCCGAGAATCTCCCACACGGCCATGTCGAAGGCGATGTTGAGCAGCTGCGACACCCTGGTTCCCGTGGTGATGCCGAGGGATCCGGGTTCGGTGAGCAGGACGTTGCACAGGTTGGCGTGCGAGACCTGCACACCGTTGGGACGTCCGGTGGTGCCGGAGGTGAAGATGACGGCGGCGATGTCCGAGTCCGTGGTGATGCTGCGGCAGAACGTGGTGACGTCCGGCGCCGTGTCGATCGTGATGATCGTCGCCAGGTGGCCGGGCAACGCCGCCGCGTCCGCCGTCGTCGTGAGCACCACGTCGATGCGCGCGGTGCGGACGATGTGCCGCAGGTGCGCCTCCGGGGTGATGCGCACGTCCTGCGGCACGTAGGCCGCTCCTGCCTTGAGCACGGCGAGGATGCCGACGACCATAGAGATCGACCGGGTCAGGAACAGTCCTACCCGGTCGCCGGGGCGCACACCGGCGCGGGTGAGCAGTTCGGCCATCAGCTCGGCCTTCGCGTCGAGCTGCGCGTAGGTCAGCGACTCGCCGAGGTGTTCGACGGCCGTCACGTGCGGGCGCCGTGCCGCCTGTGTCTCGAAGGCGTGGTGGATGTGGTGGAACGGGGGAGTCCTGATCGGCCCGGCGCCGAACGCCTCGAACAGGTCGCGGTCGGCAGGGGGCAGATCGCGCAGGGCGGCTTCCTGGAACACGGCAGGTGCCCTTTCGTGAGCGATGCTCGGTCCACGTTGAAACGAGACAGCCCGCCGGGAAGTTCACATGGTGTCGAATAGCGTCGAATCGACGAAGCCCTTGCACTGCAAAGAATTTCCGTGCCCGCCGCTTGATCAGTCGCTGATGGACAGCTACACAGTTGACAGTGCACCGCCGCACCGGCCGGCGAACTCGCCAGGCCTGTGCGGCGGTGCCCTGTGTCGATCAGCCGGTCTTGCAGGTCTTGCCGTTGATGGTGAACGCGGTCGGATCAGCTCCGGTGCCGGACCCGTTGAATCCGATGTGGACGGACTTGCCCGGGTCGACCTGGCCGTTCCAGGACATGTTGGTCGCCGTCACGTCGCGGCCGGTCTGGCTCCAGGTCGCCGACCACCCGGAAGTGACCTTCTGGGTGCCGGGGAGTGCGAACGCGAGTTTCCACGCGGTCCACGGGGTCGTGCCGGTGTTCGTCAGCTTCACCTGCGCCGACAGGCCGTCGTACCACTTGCCGGCGCTGTAGGTGACCTCGCAGTCCGACACCGGGACGGGTGGCTTGCCCGCCTTCTCCGCCGCCCAGCCGGTCACCCAGGCGAGCGCGGAGTTCCAGTTGACCGCCACCTCGTTCACCGAGTAGGCGCCGATGTCGTCCACCCAGCACTTCTGCTGCGGGCAGCCGGGGAGCAGCCGCTGGACCACCGGGTCCTGCAGCCCGCTGTTCGGGCCGCCGGACAGCGAACCGGGTGGCGCGATCGGCAGTGTCGGGTCGTTCTGCCGCGCCCAGAACCGGTGGTGCACGTTCTGCACGGCCTGGTCGCCGTAGCCCGCCACGTACGAGGTGCTCAGCGGGTTGCGGCCGAGGAGGTAGTGCAGCGCCTCGAACACGCCGTCGCGGTACTTGGCGGCACCGGTGAAGTCGTGTGCCAGTGCCAGTACCTGGGCGTTGTTCAGCACGCCGGAGTTCGATCCCCACACGTACCCGTCGACGCTGTTGTCGTACGGCGTGGCGTAACCCATCCCCGCCATGGCGGACAGGTGCTGGTCCGCCACCGTCGCGAACGCCGACTTGATCGCGGTGACGTCCGCCGCGGGCAGACCGTTGGGTGCGAGGGCGAGCGTGATGTCACCCATCGGCGCCGTGCCGCCCCAGTAGAAGCCGGCCCTGGTCAGGCTGGCCGCCTTGTAGTGCGGTGAGGAGGTGACGTCGGTCCGGTAGGCGTTGTCGCCGGTGGTCGCGTACAGCTCCGCGGCGGCCCAGTAGAACTCGTCGCTCACGGTCTTGTCGTCGTACGCGCCGCCGCCGACGTTGTCGTTCGGGTCGGCGAGCTTGGCGGGGTTGGCCTTGGCCGCCGTGTACGCCTTGCGTGCTGCCGTGAGCAGCTTGGCGGAGTAGGTGGCGTCGATGCCGCGCCACAACCGGGATGCCTGTGCGGCGACCGCGGCCAGGTTCAGCGTCGCCGCGGTGCTGGTCGCGGAGAGCCTGCGCGCCTGGTCGTCCAGTTCGGGACGGGTGGGCAGCGCCGTCCAGGCCGCGTCGTGCATCTTGTGGTGCGCCATGCCGTCCGGTGCCTGCATCTTCAGCAGGAAGTCGACCTCCCAGCGCGCCTCGTCGAGCAGGTCCGGCACGCCGTTGGTCTTCTCCGGGATGGCCAGCGTGCCGTCGCGGAACGCCGAGGCGTCACCGATCCTGCTCGCCCGCTCGTAGGAGTTGAGCAGCTGCCAGGCCGCGATGCCGCCGTTGACCACGTACTTGCCGTGGTCACCCGCGTCGTACCAGCCACCGCGCACGTCGAGCGTGTAGCCACAGGCGAGATCCGCACGGCACGGAACGTTGTTGTCGCCCTGGTTGGGTGCGACGTTGACGTGCCCCGCCGGGCGCGCGTACTGGTTGCCGACGTACTGCGCGTCGATGGGAGTGCCGCTGCGCTGGTGGTAGAAGAACGCGAGCGAGTCGTAGCGCAGCCGCTTGATGCCGTCGGCGGAGATGTCGAACGGGAAACTGCTGTCCGCACCGACGACCAGCGTGTAGCCGGTGCCCGCCGTGTCGAACGACGAGAAGTCGATCAGGTGCACCGAGTCGCCGGACGTCGCGTCCGCACCCTTCGGCGTCGTCTGGCCAGTGGCCACCGCCGCACCCGCGGAGTTCTTGAGCGTCCACGGCAGAGGCGTGGTCGCGGTGGAGACGAGGGTGGCGCGCTTGGGCAGGCCCGGCACGTAACCGACCTGGTCGACGTTGATCTTCTTCGTCGGCGTGGGAGGGACGCCGCCGGGCGGCTTCACCCCGCCGATCAGCGAGACGTTGTCGACGCAGATCGTGTTGTCGGCCGCCTGACCGCCCAGCTGGAAGGCGACCTGGCCGTTGCCGGCATCCGGGAAGTCCAAAGTGGACGTGAAGGTGAAGGTGTAGTGCTGCTTGGCGGTGGTGAGCGCGAACTCCTGCCTCGCGATCCCGCGGTACGGGCTCACGCTCTCGCCCGCTGCGGCGGCGACGGTCTGCGCCGTGGTCGCGTGGGCGTCGAACGACAGGGTGTAGGACTGGTCGCTCTCGAACGGGACACCGTTCTGGCCGACCAGCGCGTCCCAGGGGTTGGTCGTTCCTCCGGTGACAGCCGCGCACAGTTCGCCGCCGGTCACCCTGTTCGTCACGCCCGCGCTGCTCCACCAGGGATCGGCGGAACCGCTGTTGAACGTTCCGTTGAGCACACGTTCGTACTCCGCCGCCTCGGCTGTGCTCGCCGCTGTGGACATGGCCGCGGTGAGTGCCGCCAGCAGGGCGGCGGCGAGCAGGCGTGGTGGTCGAGTTCTCATGTGGTGAGGTACTCCGTCCTCGTCGACGGGAAGTCTGGGAGCGCTCCCAGGTGACCGTAGGGCGCGCTGAACGACGCGGACAAGCGCCGTTCAGCCGCTACCCGACAGCACCGCTCGGACCTGACCTCACTGGTCCGTCTGCGGTAGCCACCACCTCATCCGAACGTCCACTGCTGGTTGTTCCCGCCGTGGCACGTCCACAGGATGACCTTGGCACCGTTGGCGGTGGCGGCGCCGTTGACGTCCAGGCAGATCCCGGACTGCGCGCCCGTGACGGTGCCGTTGGCGTTGAACTGCCACCGTTGCCCAGCTCCGCCGTCGCAGGGTTGGATCACCACCGCGGTGCCGGGCGCCGTCTGGTTGTTCTGGGCCGCCGCACACCTGACGGTGTCTCCACTATAGACAGTCAGCTGGCCGGACGCGGTGCGCGTCCAGGTCTGGTTCGTCCCGCTGTGACAGTCCCAGATCTGCAACGGGGTGCCCGCCGCGGTGCTGCCCGCGTTGACGTCCAGGCACCTGCCCGCACCCAGCCCGCGGACCGCTCCGGTCGAGCCGCCGCCACCGCCGGTGCCGTAGCCGGCCGCGATGATGTTGGCCTGCACGGCGTTCTCGGTCGCGTCGGACGGGTAGCCCGCCACCATGGCGCCCTCGTAGAAGGTGCCGGCGCTGAGATTCGCGCCACCGTCGGGCTTGCAGCAGTCACCGCCGCTGCCCAGGATGATCGCTCCCTGCTTCTTCATCGGGCTGTACCCGTTGGGCAGCGAGCCGTCGTACAACGTGGTCAGGTCGCCCGCCTGGGCGTTGCCGCCCTTGAGCGCGAACCGAGTGGTCCCGTTGTTCTTCAGGATCGCCGTGACGAACTTGTTCGTGAAGGCCCGCTGGTTGGGGTTCCACTGCTGGCTCCCGCCGGGGAACAGGCCCCACTCGAGATCCGCCTGGACCCACGGACCGGTGCCGGAACACCCGCCGAACCAGCACTGCTTGCTGAAGTTGATCGCGTCCATCGCTCCGGCCGCGTCGGCCTTGCGGGTCGTTTCGCTGTTGCCGTAGTCGAAGCAGCAACCGCCGTTGACGTGTGTACCGCTGGTCACCATGTACATGCCTTCCGGCGCGCTTCCGGTGGGAACGCCCGTCAGGTGACCGTCACGCCAATAGCTGTTGCCGGGGTTGATGTAGAGCGAGTAGGCCTTGCTTGCGCCGATCGTGAGCGACTCGGAGGTGGCGGTCGCAGGCCGGCTCTGCGGCGATCCGGGAACCTGGGTGGATCCCTGGTACCAAAGGTCGTTTCCGCGGCCGGACTGGTCGTAGACCACCGTGATCACGCAGGAAGTCCCGGCGCAGAACGAGTCCTGCGCCGCCGCGTCGGCCGTGCCACCGGCCGCCAGCACGGGGACGTTCCTGGTGGTGTTGTCCGACGAACGCCTTACCTGGTAGAGGTTTCCGCCGTACGTGCCGTAGAGCGCCCGTACCGTGCTGTGTGCGGCGATGCACGGCGTGCCACCGGATGCGTAGATGTCGCAGGGTCCGGTGCCGGCCGCTGCCGCGGGCGTGGTCGCCGTGGTCACCGCGGTCGTCATCGTGGTCGCCAGCAGCACGGCCAGCGCCATGCCCTGAAGTTTCAGTTTCATGATGCGCTCGACCCCCACAGTCGCCAGGTCTGGTTGAGCTGACTGTTCTGGTTCGCGGCCTTGCAGGTCCACTGGATGATCCGGGCACCGGCGGCGGTGGAGACCCCGTTGACGTCGACGCACTTGCCGCTGTGCCGTGCGACGAGCTGGTAGTCGTGCGGATCGTTGCCGCTGTAGGTGACCTTGCGCAGCGTGTACTGCTGGCTCGTCGAACCAGGGGAACAGGTCTGCTGCGCGACGGTGGCACCGTCCGCCGTCGAGGAACCACTGACGTCGAGGCACTTGCCCGACTGCTGGTTCACGACGGTGTAGGTGCCCGCGACGCCCTGCACCGGGGTGAAGTTCCACAGCTGCTGGTCGCCGCCCTCGCAGGGGAACTGCTGCTGCAGGTTGCCGTCGGCCGTGCTCAGGTTCGTGTTGTCCAGGCACTGCTGGGAGTGCTGAGCGGCGGCGACGCTCTGGAAGCCGGTGTCGGAGGGCGGCAGGAGCGTGATCGTGAACGTCTCGTCGACGTTGTTGTGCGGGACGTTCACCGTCGTTGCGTTGCCGGACAAGGAAACAACGGTGTTCTGCACGGTGACGGGACCCTGCACGGCACCGCCGTTGTTGTGCGGGATGCGCTGGACGAGCACCCGCACCTGGTTGTTCTGCACGATGCCGGTCGTGGTGTCGAGCCGTTGCAGGCCGACCGCGACGTTGCCGGTCGTGCTGCCGCCGCCGACGAGGATCTTCGCCACGCCGTTCGCCTTGGTGGCGAACGAGTCGTACGACTGACTTGGTGTGGTGGTGGCGATCTGGCCGGTCTGCGAGCCGTAGAAGCGGTAGACCCACCACTCGCCCTTCGGCTGGTGCTGCCCGGCCGAGTTGCGGACGAGCAGGTTGCCGAGATCGTTGTGCAGGTTCCCGGCACTCGCCCAGTTGGCACGCAGCCCGTCGGCGCCGGCCCGTTCCAGCCGCGCGATGTACCACGAGCCGTCGCCGGGGTTCTGCTCGTTGCCGGCGCCGTACTCGTTGATCTGGTACGGCCGCGGGTGCGGGATGCCGCGTGCGTCGAGCGTCGAGTTCGCCACCGCGACGTTGGACACCGGGTCGCCCGGCAGGGAGTGCCAGCTGATGATGTCGGGCACGACGTTGTTGGCGCGCACGAAGTCCAGGTACTGGGTCCACCACCCGCCGTTCGTCGGCACACCCGCGAAGCTCGGCCCGACGATGAGGTGGGTCGGGAACGCCGCGCGGACGCGTTGGTAGCTGCGCCGCCACAGCTCGAAGTACTGGGACTGCGGACGGTTCCAGAACAGCGTGATGTTGGGTTCGTTCCAGAGATCCCACTGCACGGGGGCACCCGTCGCCCGCACGTCGTCGATCAGGCGGGTGAGGAAGTTGTCGTAGTCGGTCCAGTTGCCGTTGTCGCCGGGGAAGCGGGAGATCGGATATCCGTCCGCACCCCACAGGTCGTGGGGCAGCAGGACGAACTCGCCGCCCAGTGAACGGGTCCGCAGCAACTGGGCTCTGGTCGAGTTCCAGCGGCGGTCGTACTTGCCGGACACCCAGCCGCCGGGACTGTCGAGCTGGGCGCCGCCGGCCCGCATGTACCGGAACTTGACGTCGCGGAAGAAGTGGTCGGCGGGACCCGTGCCGTTCTCCGTCATGCCGTAGATCCAGCCGGAGGCGCGGTAGGTGGGTGTGCCCTTGGTGACGGAGAAGTCGACGCCGATGGACTCGTTGGCGGCCTGTGCGGGTGCGGTGAAGGCGAGAGTGGACGCCATGATCGCCAGGAGGATGGTGCTGGTTCGTCGCTGAACCATGTGGGCTCCGTAAGGTCAGGGGTGACGGAGACTCGAACCGGTTCGATCGGAGAGTGAAAGTACGCGCGACAAACAGCCCTCAGCAAGGGGCTGGAGGGTCGAACCGGTTCGTCCCGCGCCCATCGCCTGACATCGACGGCGTCTGCAAGTACCACCAACTCAACATCAAGAGGCACTTCCCTACTACCAACAGCTCCCCGCGCCTGCGGTGCGGGTTCGCCACGCGGCGAACAGGTTGGGTGTGGTTGAGAGCGGTTCGATCAAGGGTTGGTGGTACTTGCAGACGCCCATGGCGCCAACGGGACAGCGGGGGTCAGCCCCGACGGCGGGAGCCGGTGCTGGAGCGCAGCGTGATGGGCGGTGCCAGCATCGCGTGCCGCGGGGTCGCGGCGGGGTTGTTGATCTGCTCCAGCAGCAGGTCGACGGCCAGTTGCGCCATCTGTCCCGCGGGCACGTCCGCGGCCGTGAGCGGCGGGTGGAAGTGCTCGGCCAGCCGGTCCGCGATCACGCCGGTGAGCGAGAAACCTCCTGGCACGGCGAGCCCGGCGGCGTGCAGCGCGCGCTGCACACCTGGCAGCGCGGCCTCGTTGATCGTCACGGCCGCCGTCACCTCCGGCCAGCGGGCACGGATCTCCTCGAAGCAGGCGAGACCGGCGGCGGGGTCGTCGGCGCAGCACACGTCGTGCGCCGTCATGCCGAACCCCTCCGCGGTCTCCAGGAACCCCGCCGTCGCGCGCATCGAGGGGCCGTAGCCCGACGCGACCAGCTCGTCCGACCGGTTGATCAACACGATGTGCTCGTGCCCGAGGTCGGCGAGGTGCCGCACACAACGGCTGATCAGGCCTCCGTAGTCGACGTCGACCCACCACGACGCCGCGGAGTCGACGACGTGGCCGATCGTGACGAACGGCAGCCCGCTGCTGGTGAGCCGTTCGACCCGCGGGTCGTGCAGGAGGATCTCCATGAGGATCACCCCGTCCACCCTGCGGCCGGTCACGACGCGGTCGAACGAGCGGTCGTGGTCGCCGCCGCTGGGCGACAGCAGCACGTCGTGGTCGTGCGCGGCGGCGGCCTCGACGACGCTCGCGACGAAGCTCAGCTGGACGTCCGTCAGCCGGGTGCTCGCCGGCGGGATCACCAGGCCGAGCGTCCTGGTGCGCCCCTCGGCGAGCGCGCGGGCGCTGGCGTTCGGCCGATAGCCCAGCTCGGCGATGACGTCGTTGATCCGCCGCACGGTCGCCGCCGACACCGGCCGTTTCCCGCTCAGGGCGTACGACACGGTGCTGCGGGACACCCCGGCCCGCCTGGCGATCTCTCCGATGTTCATGCGCGTTTCCCGTCTCCGGTCTGTCGAACGAACCGGTTCGACCTTCGACATCGTAAGCCACGCCCTCTTGCGAGGCTTCGGTTGAGACGGCTACTTTGGCGCGGCTGCTTGGAAGTCGAACCGGTTCGATGAACGTCGTCAACGAGGTCGGCAGGAGTCCATGATGCGACGCGCGGCTGTTTTCCGGATGCTGCTCACGGCCGGACTGGTCGTGTCCGCGACCGCCTGCTCCTCGCCTTCGGGTTCGGCACCGGACACGTTCTCCGTCTGGGATCCGTACCCGCAGTTCGTCGCCGACTCCGAGTGGGTGCGCACGATCGAGGCATGCGGGACGCAGGCCGGGGTGAAGATCCAGCGCCAGGCCTACGACACCACCGATCTCACCAACAAGGTGCTGCTCGCGGCGCAGCAGGGCACCGCGCCACACGTGCTGGTCGTCGACAACCCCGTGGTCTCCACGCTCGCCGAGGCGGGAGTGCTCAGGCCGAACTCCGAGGTCGGGCTGGACGCCTCGGCGTCGTCGCCGAACCTGGTGGCCGCCGGAACCCTCAACGGGCAGACCTACGGCACGCCGATCGGCGCGAACACCCTCGCCCTCTACTACAACAAGGCCGTGCTGACCGCCGCCGGTGTCGATCCCGCGTCCGTCAAGGACTGGGCGTCGCTGGACGCGGCCCTGGCCAAGGTGAAGGCGGCGGGCAAGAAGGGCATCACGTTCTCCGCGATCGGCACCGAGGAGGGCACCTTCCAGTTCCTGCCGTGGTTCTGGGGTGCGGGGGCGGCGCTCACCGACCTCGGCTCCGCACCGGCGGTCAGCGCGCTGACGCTGTGGAAGTCCTGGCTGGACCAGGGTTTCGCGCCGAACTCCGTCATCGGCAACACGCAGACCACGAGCTGGCAGGAGTTCGCCACCGGCGAGTACGCCTTCACCGAGAACGGCACCTGGCAGCTGCAGAACGCGAAGAAGGCCGGCTTCGAGTACGGCGTGATCGCGATCCCCGGCCGCACCGGCGGTACCGCGCCCGCGCCGACGGGAGGCGAGTTCGTCACCGTTCCCGTGCAGGACGACAAGGGCGCGGAGACCAAGGCCGGGCAGATCGCCACCTGTCTCACCAGTCCCGACCGCGTGCTCGCGACCGACACCGCGCTGACCTACGTCTCGGCGGTGCCTTCGGTGCAGCAGCAACAGGTGACCGCGCTGCCGGAGCTGAAGGTCTGGGTCGACGCGGTGCAGAACGCCAAGGGGCGCACCGGTGACAACCTCGGCACCCGCTACCCGCGGATCTCGCAGCCGCTGTGGGGTGCGGTGCAGGCCGCGCTGACCGGTGCGAAGACGCCGGAGGCAGCCCTGAAGGACGCCCAGGCCGCCGCGGCGTCCGCGAAGTAGCCGCCGGTGCGTGCGCGGCTCGCTGCCTGGGCGTTCGTGGCCCCGCTCGTGGCGTACCTGTTGGTGTGTTACGCGTATCCCTTGTACACCAACGTTGATCTGAGCCTGCGCGAGCACACCGTGCGGACGTTCGTGCGCGGCGGTGCGCCGTTCGCCGGATTCGCCAACTACGCCACCGTGTTCGCCGACCCGGCCTTCCGGACCGCGCTGCTGCACACGGTGGTGTTCACGGCCGTGTCGCTGGTCTTCCAGTACACCATCGGCCTGGCGCTGGCCGTGTTCTTCAACCGTGCGTTCCCGCTGTCCGCGACGTTGCGCGCGTTGTTCCTGGTGCCGTGGTTGTTGCCGCTCATCGTGTCCGCGTCCACCTGGGCGTGGCTGCTCAACAGCGAGTCCGGTCTGGTGAACGCGGCGCTGGGGATCGTGGGCGCCGGCCCGGTCAACTGGCTGACCTCGCCGTCGTGGTCCCTGGTGTCGGTGATCATCGCCAACATCTGGATCGGTGTCCCGTTCAACCTCGTCCTGCTGCACAGCGGACTGCGCAGCCTCCCGGCCGAGGTCACCGAGGCGTCCTCTTTGGACGGTGCGAGCGGCTGGCAGACGTTCCGGTACGTCACGTTCCCCCTGCTGCGCCCGGTCTCGGCGATCACCCTGCTGCTCGGCCTGGTCTACACGCTCAAGGTGTTCGACATCATCTGGATCATGACGAGGGGCGGGCCGAGCGGGTCGTCCTCCACCCTCGCCACCTGGTCCTACGAGCTCGGGTTCGGCAGCCCGCTGCCGAGGTTCGGGCCCAGTGCCGCGGTGGGCAACGTGCTGATCCTGATGGCGCTGGCGGCCGGTCTGGTCTACATCCGCGCGCAGGAGCGCACATGAGGACCCGTTACTGGCGCACGGGTGTGGGCGTGCTGCTGACCGCCGTGATGTTGTTCCCGGTCTACTGGATGACCGTCGTGTCGCTCACCCCCGCACGCGACATGCGGAAGTCGCCGCCGAGCCTGTTCCCCGCGGCGCCCACGCTGGAGGGCTACGACCGGGTGCTGCGCGAGCAACTGCCGTACTTCGGCACGAGCCTGCTGGTCGCGCTGGGCACCGTCGTGCTCACTCTCGCGCTGGCCGCGCCCGCCGCGTTCGCACTGGCGAAGCTGTGGCCGGCCGGACGGCGCGTGCTCGGGTTCGTGCTGCTGGTCGCGCAGATGATCCCCGGGATCATCATGGCGCTCGGGTTCTACGGCATCTACGTCCGCCTCGGCATCACGAACACGTGGTGGGGCCTGATCCTGGCCGACTCCACGGTCGCCGTGCCGTTCGCGGTGCTGGTCCTCACCTCGTTCATGGCGTCGGTGCCGGACGAGTTGCTGCAGGCCGCCCGGATCGACGGCGCCGGCCAGTGGCGCACGTTCGTCTCGATCGTGCTCCCGTCGAGCCGCAACGGTGTGATCACCGCGGCGCTCTTCTCGTTCCTGTGGGCGTGGTCGGACTTCCTCTTCGCCGCGACGCTCGACTCCGGTGGCGTGTTGCAGCCGCTGACGCTCGGCATCTACCGCTACATCGGCAACAACAACCAGGAGTGGAACTCGATCATGGCCACCGCCGTGGTCGCGTCGGTGCCGGCGTCCGTGCTGCTCGTGGTGGCCCAGCGTTTCGTCGCCGCGGGTCTCACTTCCGGTGCTGTGAAGGACTGAGCTGTGCAGGACCGAGAGGACGAGCCCGTGGTAACCGAGTTCTCCGTGCGCGAGATCCCCTTCAGCCGGTTCGGCGCCTGGTTCGCCCTGTCCCCGGTGGTCGGACTCGCCCAGTACGCCGATGACGTGCATCTCGTGTCGCACCGCAACGGCATGCACGCGGTGCTCTCCTTCGTCCCGCTGCTCGGCGGCGAGCGCGCGCAGGCCGAGGTCACCGCTGATCCGGCGACGCTCACCTGGCACGTCGGCGACCAGCGCGTCACCGCGGTGTTCTCGTCGCCGTCCACGCTGCGGATCTCCGGCGCCGGCCTGGGGATGGTGATCGCCGCCGCCGAGCCGACGCTGACCCCGTTCACCGGCACGTACTTCTTCGCCGACCCGTCCGGTGGTCTCGTCTTCACCTCCTACGAGACCGGTCACCGCCTCCGCCTCACCGTCCTTTCCGGACAGTGGCGCCAGACCGGCGACCAGGCGCTGGACGCGGCGGGGCGCGGGGTGTTCCTCAGCGAGGACGAGCCCTGGGAGCTGCTGGTCGAGGAGCTCGGCACGATGAAGCCGTTCTCACTCCCCAGCACCGGCTTCGACGACGACGTGGCGGCCGTGCGCGAGGAGTTCGCCCGGTTCGCCGACGCAGTGGCACCGTGGCGCGGCGACCGCACCCCGGCCGCCGAGCTCGCCTGCTACGTGCTGTGGTCCGCCACCGTGCACCCGGCCGGGTTCGTCGGCCGCCCCGCCGTGCTGATGTCCAAGCACTGGATGAACAAGGTGTGGAGCTGGGACCACTGCTTCACCGCCCTGGCCCTGGCCTCCGGCGCACCCGACCTGGCCTGGCAGCAGTTCCAGGTGGTGTTCGACCACCAGGACGCCGAGGGGGCGTTGCCGGACTCGATCACCCACTCCGAGGTGCTGCGCAACTTCGTCAAACCACCCGTGCACGGCTGGGCGCTTTCCCTGCTGCGCCAACGCCTCCCCGGCGGGCTGCCCGACCTTTCACTGGCGTACCGGCAACTCTCGGCCTGGACGTCGTTCTGGCTCGACCACCGCCGCGCACCGGGCAGCCGGCTCGCGCACTACGAGCACGGCAACGACAGCGGCTGGGACAACGCCACGGTGTTCCGCGAGGAACGCCTCGTCCGCTCTGCTGACCTCGCCGCCTTCCTGGTGCTGCAGCTGAAAGAACTCGCCGTGCTCGCCGTCGAAGTGGGGGACACGTCGGCGCGGTGGGCCGAGCAGGCGGACGAGCTGCTCGCCGCGTTGCTCGAGGAACTGTGGCAGGGCAACTGCTTCGTCAGCCAGGGAGTGGCCAGCGGCACCAAACGGCGCAGTGCGAGCCTGCTCGACCTGATGCCCGTCGTGCTGGGGGAGCACCTGCCCCAGGAGATCTTCGATGATCTCCGCGTGGGGGTCGCGGCGCACCTCACGTCCGTCGGGCTGGCCACCGAGCTGCCGGCCTCCCGGTGGTACGAGCCGGACGGCTACTGGCGGGGACCGGTGTGGGCCCCCGCCACCGTGCTGATCGAGGACGGTCTGCGCCGCGGTGGCGCGGTGGAGCTGGCCGACCAGGTGAGCGCGCGGTTCCGGGCGACGTGCGAGAAGTCCGGGTTCGCGGAGAACTTCGACGCCCTCACCGGGGAAGGGTTGCGCGACCGTGCCTACACGTGGACGGCCGGGGCTTATCTCCTTCTCGCCGGGGATGCCGAACGCCGTCCGGGTTGAGAGATGATGATGTGTGCCTGACACTTTCCACACCGAAGCGCTGCTCATCGCTGGACGATCCGGCGTGGGCAAGACCACCGTCGGCTGGGAGGTCTCCGCGCAGTTGCAGTCCGCCGGCATCTCGCACTGCCTCGTCGAAGGCGACAACCTCGACCAGGCGTTTCCGGCGCCACCGGACGATCCGTCCCGCACGAAGCTGACCGAAGCCAACCTCGCCGCGCTCTGGGGCAACTACGCCGCCCTCGGGTATCGCCGGCTCATCTACACCAACACCGTCTCGATCCTGGAGCCCGACCTCATCGCCAGGGCCATGGGCGGCACGCCCCGCATCATCCCGGTGCTCCTCACCGCCCAGGACGCCACCGCTCGCGATCGCCTGGGCGCGCGGGAGATCGATGGCCGGCTGGACGCGCATGTTCGTCGCAGTGACGCCATGGCCGTGCACCTGGAGAGCGCCGCGCCACCGGACGCCGTTCGGATACCGACCGACGGACGCCCGGTGGACGTGATCGCTCGCGACGTCATAGCGGCGTCGAACTGGCGCTGAACCTCACACCCACACGATCTGCCACTGCTGGTTCGCCTTGCCGTTGGCGGGCCACTGGATCACCTTGGCGCCATCAGCCTGCGAGCTACCGTCGACGTCCACGTACAAACCGGTGCGCACGCTGACGAGGTTGACGCTCCCGCCGCCCGCGTCGACGACCTTCCACCACTGGTTGTCGCCGCCGGTGTCCGACGCCTGGTCGAGCTGCTCGCCCTGACCGGTACCGGGGCTGCGCAGGAGTCGTCCGCTGTGCCGCGCGGTGAGGCGGAACGAGCCGTCCGCGTTGGGCAGCAGTTGCCACTGCTGGTTGGCGCTCCCGGTCGAGGTCCATTGGATGACCTTGGCGCCGTCGCCCGTGCCCGCGCCGTTGACGTCGAGGGCCTTGCCGCTGTTGCGGTTGACGAGCCGGCACCAGCCGCCCTGCAGGGACACCGTGATGTCCGTGCGCTGCCCGGCCGTCAGGGTGATCTGCCTGGCGTGCGGGCCGAGCGACGACGGGGCGACGGGCGCCGTGGTGGTCACCGACGCCATCCCGCGGCGGCTGATGAGCGTGACGGTCTGGTCGACGGCCGAGGTGACGGACATGGTGGTGGTGCGGGCGGAAAGGTCCCAGCTCAGGCTGTGCACGCGGATCCGGCCGCGGGCCCGCATGCCGGTGATCGTGCCCCTGGTGAGCTGTCCCGGCAGGGCGGGGAGGAGTTCCAGCACGCCGGGCCGCGAGTAGAGCAACGCCTCCGCCAGCACGCCGGGGATGGCGTTGGCGGCGTCGGCGTTGTAGATGTCCAGGTTCGGGTTGTGGGACGTCATCAGCGACCTGAAGACCATGTTGTTGCCGATGATCTTGCGCAGGTTGTCGTAGACCTTGCCGCCGTCCTTGAGCCGGGCGCCCGCCAGCGCGCGGTGCAGGCTGCCGTGGGCGGAGATGTTCTGGTCGCCGCGGACCTCCAGCGCCCGCAGTCCGGTGCGGACGAGGTCGGGGGTCTCCTCGGGGTTGATCTCGTGCAACGGCCAGGCGCCGTACAGCTGTTGCACGTGCCGGTGGTTGTACTGGTCGTTCAGGCCGGGCCACGACCACTCGGCGAGCGCGTTGTCGCTGTTGACGCGATAGGCGGGCATCTTGGCCAGCAACGCCCTCCAGCGCTGGACACCCTGGCCCGCGCCCTGTTCGACGCCGAGCGCGTTGGCGGCGAAGATCGCGACTTGCAGGGCGTGCTTGCCCGCCATGATCTCGCCGGTGGCGTTGATGGACAGCGCGACGTTGGTGTTGCTCGGCGCGTTCTCCATCGAGAACGCCGGTACGAAGACGACCTTGCCGCTGGAGTCGGTTCGGGTCAGGAAGTCCTCGTAGAACAGCGCGAGCTCCATCAGCGCGGGGCCGAGCTGGTCGCGCAGGAACGCCTGGTCGCCGGTGACCTCGTAGTACTCGAGCAGCGGGTAGAACAGCCAGTCGGCGCCGCCGGTCCAGGTCTGGCCCGGCCAGCCGCTGTCG
This sequence comes from Lentzea sp. NPDC054927, assembly GCF_053610285.1. Lineage (NCBI taxonomy): Bacteria > Bacillati > Actinomycetota > Actinomycetes > Pseudonocardiales > Pseudonocardiaceae > Lentzea > Lentzea sp. NPDC054927. Next base: position 96,050 of record NZ_JBSGXZ010000017.1, on the reverse strand, counting down.
AAGTGCAGCATGTGGCCGTACTCGCCGTCGGTGCGGGACGGGGCGAGGAAACCCCGTGCGCCGTACAGGTTCCGGGCGTTGGTGCGCCAGTGCGCGAGCTGGCCGAGGACCAGGTTGAAGTACCCCTGCATGGCCTCGGTGGTGTCGAGGATGTTGCCGCCCGCGACCTGGAGGTTGACGTTGGCGTCGGTGGTGAAGTCGTCGGCCCAGGCACCCGACCAGGTGCCGGTCCAGATACCGGTGAGCCGCGGTGGCAGGACACCGCTGGAGCTGATGAAGAGGTACCGGCCGCTGTCGTAGAGCCGTTCGAGCAACGCGAGGTCGATGACGTTCTTGTTGTTGTTCTGCCGGGTGATCAGCTCGCTGGTGGACAGCTTCCGGTCGGCGTCGGACACGGTGAGGTCCAGCCGCGAGCGGTCGTACATCTCGGTGTGGATCGTGGTGTGCCGGGAGCGCAGTGCGGCGTAGTCCAGGCCGATCGCTGCCAGAGCCGCGTGCAACGGTTTGGCGTTCCACCCGGCCGGCGACTCGTAACGGTCGAGCTTGGTGAGCAGCAGCAGTTTGCTCGCCCCTGCCACGACGATGGTGGCGCCGTTCGCCGTGACGGTGCCGCCGGTGGCCACGATCCTGGTGACGCCCTCGTAGCCGAACGCGCCCTGTCCCGGCGGGTAGGTGCCGCGCAGGTTCAGGTAACCGTTGCCGTTCGAGATGGTGGCGAGCGTGGTGTAGCTGACGCTCGACGGTGCTCCGTCCAGTGCTGTGCTGACGCTGAGCGTGGTGTCGATCGTCCGGCCGGGCGCGGGCACTAGCTCGTGGACGATCACCTTGTCGGCACGGGAGACGAACGCCCTGCGCGTCCACACCCCGGCGCTGTCGGTCCAGCTGGAGATGACCTCACCGGTGCGGAAGTCGGTGACCCGGCCGTAGTTGCCGACGGTCGTGCCGGGTGTGGAGATCCGCAGCTCGTACGCCGGGTGGTAGGTCTGCGTCCAGCGCAGCGACCAGCCGGCCGCGAAGTCCCTGTTCGCACCGGCGTAGTCACCGGCGAGTGCCTTGTCCCGCACGGCGTTCAGGCGCCCGGCGATCACCGGCGGGGTGACCGAACGGGTGCCGTTGGGCAGCACGAGCCGGTGGTAGTTGAAGATCACCTTCTCCGCGGCGGGATCGCCGTGCAGCACGGCGCCGTACTCGCCGTTGCCGGTGAGAAAACCGTCCGTCCAGGACGCTGCCGGGCTGGTGTCGTAGATGCCGCGTTCGGGCAACGTGATCTGCGGGGGTACTGCTGCCTCCGCGATGCTGGAGAGGGCGCCGCCGGGTACTGCCGTCAGCGCGGTGACGGTGAGGAAACGCCTGCGGTTGAGGGGGTTGTCCGACACACAGACTCCTAGTCCTGGGCTTTTCCGCCGGTGACACGTGACAGGGCCAGCGCGATGAGGATGATCGTGCCGTTGAGCGCGCCGATCCACTGGGCGGGAACGCCGGCGAGCGTGAGCACGTTCTGGATCATGAACAACAGCAGGATGCCGGTGAAGGCGCCGAACATCGTGCCCTTGCCGCCGTTGAGGCTGATCCCGCCGATCACGGCGGCGGCGAACACGGTGAAGATGTAGCCGTTGCCCTGCGCGGAGGCGACCGAGGCGAGGCGCCCGGACAACAGCAGGCCGCTGAGCGCCGCGAGCAGGCTCGCCGTGACGATCACGATCCAGAGCACCCTGCCGGTGCGGATGCCCGCCGCCCGCGCCGCGTCGACGTTGCCGCCGATGGCGTAGAGGGACCGGCCGAAGCTGGTGAAGCCGAGCACCACGATGCCCGCCGCGAACAGGATCAGGCACAGCCACACCGACACGGGCATGCCCAGCCACTGCTCGGTGCCCAGGTAGAGCATGGACGCGGGCAGCCGGAAGAACGTCTGGCCGCCGGAGATGCCGGTCAGGATGCCGCGCAGCACGATCAGCATGCCGAGCGTCACGATGAAACCGTTGAGCCCGAACCGGATGATGAACAACGCGTTGATCACGCCGACGAGTACGCCGACCGCCAGCGTCACCGGCACGGACCAGCCGCCCGGCAGCAGCCCGAGGCCGTGGCCCGCGCCGACCGGAACGGTGAGCCAGGCGGCGACACCGGGCGCCAGCCCGACCGTGGACTCCAGCGACAGGTCCATCTTCTTGACGATCAGCACGAGCGTCTGCGCCAGGACCAGGATCGCGATCTCGGACATGGTCTGCAGCACGTTGATCAGGTTGTCGCCGCGCAGGAACACCGGGCTGACCAGCTGTCCGACGATCGCGATCGCGATGATCGCGGGTATCAGCGCCAGGTCGCGCAGCCGGGCGAAGGCGATCCGCCTGCCGGTCGCGGTCGTGACCGCGGCTGTCGTGTCAGCCATCGAGGTCGACTCCTTCCATCGCGGCCACGAGCTGGTGGTCGTGCCAGCCGCGGGGCATCTCGGCGACCACACGGCCCTGGAACACCACCAGGACCCGGTCGCACCGGCGCAGGTCGTCGAGCTCGTCGGACGCGATGAGCACACCCGCGCCGGACTCGGCGATCTCCCCGACCTTGCCGAGCAGGAACTCCTTGGAGCGCACGTCGACCCCGGCGGTCGGGTTGATGAGCACCAGCAGCTTCGGGTCGTTCGCCAGCGCACGGGCCATCACGACCTTCTGCTGGTTGCCACCGGACAGCCCGGACACCGGTAGCTCCGGTCCCGGTGTCTTGATCGCCAGGTTGCCGATCATGGCCCGGGCCAGGCCGTCGCGGCGGCGGCCGTCGATGAAACCCGCGCGGCCCAGCCGGTCCGGGATGGTCAGGGTTCCGTTGTCCGCCACGGACATCTGCGCCACATAACCCTGGTGGTGCCGGTCCTGCGGGACGAACCCGACACCCGCCCGCAACGCCGCCGGCACGCTGCCGGGCTGTGGCCGCGAGCCCGCGATCTCGACCACGCCGCCCGTGGCCGCCCGCAGTCCCGCGACCGTCTCCGCGATCGCGATGCGGCCGCTGCTCGCCGCGCCGGCGAGACCGACGATCTCGCCCGCGCGGACCCGCAACGACACGTCCTCGTACGCACCGGCCAGGGACACTCCCGTCATCTCCAGCACCGGAGCGGCCTCCGCGTCCGGAACACGCCGTGCACCACCGGTTTCGGCCGCCGCCTCGCCGGTCATGGCCGCCACCAGCTCCGTCCGCGGCAGCGCGCCGACCGCGGTGGTCAGGACGTGCCTGGCGTCGCGGAACACGGTGACCACGTCGCAGATCTCGTAGATCTCCTCCAGGTGGTGGCTGATGAACAGGAACGTCACGCCCTGCTGCTGCAGATCGCGGATCCGGCCGAACAGCCGCGTGATGGCGGCGGCGTCGAGCTGGGCGGTCGGCTCGTCCAGGACGATGAACCGCGCCCCGAACGAGAGCGCTCTGGCGATCTCCACGAACTGGCGCTGCTCGACGTCCAGGTCACCGGCGGGCAGCCGCACGTCCACGTCGACCGACCACGTGTCCAGCAGCTCGCGTGCCTTGCGGCGCACGGTCTTCCAGCTGATCAACCCGCTGCGGCCGTGGTCGTGCCGGTTGAGGAACAGGTTCTCGGCGACCGTCAGCTCGGGGATGATCGTGGACTTCTGGTAGACGCACGCCACCCGCTGCCGCCACGCGTCGCGGTCGGTCAGCCGGGGAGCGGGCTCACCGGCGAACGTGACGGTGCCCTCGTCCGGTGCCTGCAGTCCGGTGAGGACGTTCACCAGCGTCGACTTGCCCGCCCCGTTGCGCCCCACCAGCGCGTGGGTCTGTCCCTGGTCGATGCTGATCGCGGCCTCGTGCAGGGCCACGGTGGACCCGTACCGCTTCGTCACTCCCGTCGCCTCGACGACGGGCGGAGTTGCGACCATTGTCGTCCCCTGCTCAGCTGAGTTTGTTGCCCCACAGGGACTTGTCGTCGTGCTTCAGGCTGGCCACGCCGTCGAAGGTGCCGCCGTCCGCGGTCACCAGGGGAGCGGAGAGCTGGTCCTCCAGCAGACCGTCGCGCACCTGGACGATCGTGCTGTCGTGGTCGGTCTTGCCGGGGCTGAACGTCTTGCCGTCGATCGCGGCCTTCAGGTACTGCAGGGCGTACTTGGCGTAGAGGTCGGCCGGCTGCGAGACGGTGGCGTCGATGTGGCCGTCCGCGATGTTCTTGAGCTCCTCGGGAATCCCGTCGTTGGAGACGATGAACACGTGCTTGGGATCTGTCGGCGGGACCAGCAGGTCCTTCTGCTTGAGCACCTGCAGCGTCCCGGACAGCGCGAAGCTGGACTGCATGTAGACGCCCTTGACGTCCGGGTTGGCGGTGAGGTCGGTCTGCAGCTTCTGCGCCGCGACCGCGCCGTCCCAGTTCGTGGCCTCGCCGAGCACGGTGATGCCGGGGTAGTTGGTCTTCATGCAGTCGTTGAACGCCTCGGTGCGGTCACGGCCGTTGATCGACGCCAGATCTCCCTGCAGCATCACGACCTTGCCCTTGCCAGCGAGCTTGGCGCCGAGGAACCGGCACGCCTTCTCACCGTAGGCCCGGTTGTCGGCCCGGACGACCATGAACACGTTGCCGCTGTCGGGCCGGGTGTCGACCGTGACGACCGGGATCTTCTTGGCCGCCAGCTGTTCCAGCGTGGGCGCGATGGCCGCGGTGTCCTGCGGGGCCATCGCGACCCCCTTGACGCCCTGGCTGATGAACGTCTGGACGTTGGCGGTGAGCTTGGCGACGTCGTTCTGCGAGTTCGTGGTCTTGAGCTCCAGCCCCAGTTCCTTCGCGGACTCGGGCGTGTACTTGATGTACGAGTTCCAGAAGTCGGTGTCGGACCGTGGATAGTCGACGCCGACCACCGTCGCGCCACCCGCCCCGGAGTCCGGGGAACCGCACGCGCCGAGGGCGGCGGTGAGGAGCGCGACGAGACCGAGACAGGTGCGAGATCTGGTGTTCACGGCGGATCTCCTAACGGGTGGCGAGATCTGTTGCGAGGCTCAGCTGGTGACCTGCGTGCTCCAGACCGGCCCGTCCGGGAAGCGGTGGGCGGCGACCGACGCGGGGTGCAGCTCGGCGCTGATGCCGGGGGCCGTCGGGGCGAGGTAGTGGCCGTCGTGGACGTGCACCGGGTCGGTGAAGTGCTCGTGCAGGTGGTCGACGTACTCGATGACGCGGTCCTCGGTGGTACCGCTGACGGCCACGAAGTCGAACATCGCCAGGTGCTGGACCATCTCGCACAGCCCGACACCGCCGGCGTGCGGGCAGACCGGCACACCGAACTTCGCGGCCAGCAACAGGATCGCGACGTTCTCGGTCACCCCGGCGGTACGGCTGGCGTCGAGCTGCAGGACGTCGATCGCCTCCAGCTGGAGCAGCTGCTTGAACATCACCTGGTTGTGCACGTGCTCCCCGGTGGCGACCTTCACCGGCGCGACGGCCCGCCGGATGGCGGCGTGGCCCAGCAGGTCGTCGGGTGAGGTTGGCTCCTCGATCCAGTACGGGTCGTACGGCGCGAGCGCGGCCATCCACTCGACCGCCTGCCGCACACTCCACGCCTGGTTGGCGTCGACGGCGATCTTGATGTCGGGACCGACCGCCTCGCGCGCCAGTCGCATGCGGCGCATGTCGTCGACGGCGTCGGCGCCGACCTTCAACTTGATCAGGGTGAACCCGTCGGCGACGGCCTGCCGCGACAGCCGCACGAGCTTCTCGTCGTCGTAGCCGAGCCAGCCGGGCGTGGTCGTGTAGGCGGGATATCCCTGGCGCACCAGATGAGCGGCGCGTGCGGCGCGACCGGGTTCGGCGCGCTGGAGGATGCCGAGGGCCTCGTCGCGGGTGAGCGCGTCCTCGAGGTAGCGGAAGTCGACGAGGTCGACCAGCTGCTCGGGCGTCATCTCGGAAAGCAGCTGCCACACGGGTTTCTGCTCCCGGCGCCCGTAGAGGTCCCAGACCGCGTTGACGATCGCGGCGGCGGCCATGTGGATGACGCCCTTCTCCGGGCCGAGCCAGCGCAGCTGGCTGTCGCCGGTCAGCCGCCGGGAGAAGGCGCCGAGATCGCCGAGCACGTCGTCCACGGACAGCCCGGTCACCAACGGCGCCAGCGCGCGCACTGCGGCGACCTCGACCTCGTTGCCGCGTCCCACCGTGAACGCGAGCCCGTAGCCCTCCGCGCCCTCGCTCGTGCGGATGACCACGTAGGCGGCCGAGTAGTCGGGCTCGGGGTTCATCGCGTCGGAACCGTCGAGCTCGCGTGAGGTGGGGAACCGCACGTCGACTGCCTCGACCTCGGTAATCAGCTCGGACATGGGATGGATTTATAGGGTGACGCGGTGTCCGCTGTCTATGGTCGACGGGCTGTTCGACACGAATTCGACGATATATCCTGCTGAAGGACCGTTCTTCGGCCGATGGGTTGCTGAAGATGACATCCCATCTCTCCGGCAGAGATGGGATGTGTTGCTACTCTGCGCGGATGTCACTGACCGACAAGGCCATCGAGCGCATCAGGGACCTGATCGGGTCGGGTGAGCTGCCGCCGGGCTCGAAGCTCCCTCCCGAGCAGCAGCTGGCGGCCGAGCTGGGCCTGTCCCGCAACCTGATGCGGGAGGCGGTCAAGGCGCTCGTGGTCGCGCGGGTGCTGGAGATCCGGCGCGGTGACGGCACCTACGTGACGAGCCTGGCCCCTGAGGTGCTGCTCAGCGGCATCTCCTCCGCGGTGGAACTGCTGCGCGGCGACACCCAGCTCGAGCTCACCGAGGTGCGCAGGCTGTTCGAACCGGTCGCGACGGGACTCGCCGCCACCCGCATCTCCGACCGCGAGCTCTTCGAGGTCGAACAGCACCTCAACGCGATGCGCGCGGCACGGGACGACGTCGAGCTGCTCAACGAACACGACGCCGCGTTCCACCGCGCGGTCGTCGCCGCCACCGGCAACGCCACGCTGACGACGTTGCTGGAGGGCATCTCCAGCCGCACGGTCCGGGCCAGGGTCTGGCGCGGACTGGTCGACGACAACGCCGCCAGCCGCACCCTGGCCGAGCACGAGGCGATCTTCCGTGCGCTGGCCGACCGGGACGCCGCGCTCGCGCAGGCCGCCGCTCTCGTGCACGTCAACACGACCGAGCGGTGGCTGCGCGAGCACGTGGGTCACGAGCCGCGCTGAGCCGTCGTCACAGGGACGGAGCGGCTCGTCCACCGCGGGCCGGTGCCGTCGTCAGGACGCCTTGGGGTCGTCCAGGTGCCAGACCTCTTGCATCGGCGACCACCAGCTGCCGGAGCCGCGCTCGGCCAGGGACTCCTGGCACGGGTCGGTGAGGGTCCACCAGCGTTGCGTCTCGGGGTCGGCGGCGATGCGGACCTGGTCGGCGTCGTGGTCGTCACCGATGTACTCGTAGTAACCGAAGAGCAGGTCGCCGTGCAGGAAGATGGTGAAGTTGCGCATGTTGGCGTCGAGCATCGTCTGTTCGACGGCGGGCCAGACCGCGGCGTGCAGCCGCAGGTACTCCTCGCGTCGCTCCGGGCGCAGCCGGACCACCATGCCGTAGCGCCGTGGACTGTCCATTGTGGTCTCCTCTGAAGTGCCGGCAGGGCGTCTGCAAGTACCACCAACCCTTGATCGAATCGCCCTCAACTACACCCAACCTGTTCGCTGTCCGCCGAACCAGGCGCGTCGAGAGCTGTTGGTAGTGGAAAAGTGCTTGTTGATGTTGAGTTGGTGGTACTTGCAGGCGCCATCAGGGGGCAGGCGTGGGTCGGTTGGCAGCCCGTTCAGGCGGTGACAGCGGTGCTTTCGGCGTCCACCTCGACCGCGTGCAGGCGGTGCCCTGCCCGTTCCGGCCGGATGTGCGAACCGCCGGACGTCGGGTGCGGGAGGAGGTGGGCCGACCCGGAGATCGCCTCCTCGTCGACGCGCACGCCCAGACCGGGGCTGTCGCCGAGCACGTAGGCCCCGTCCTCGACGTGCAGGTCGAGGGAGACGCCCACCGGCGGCCGGAGGTCCTGCAGTTCGCTGACCAGGTGGTTGGGCACCGACGTGGCGGCGTGCAGCAGACCGACCGGCGTGGTGCCGATGGGGCTGACGGGCAGGTCGTGGGCGTGCGCGAGGACCGCGACCCGCAGGAAGTGGGTGATGCCCCAGACCGCGGCGGTCTGGACGATGTCGACCGCGCCGGCGGCGATGAGCGGGCGGTGCTGCTCGAGCCCGGTGAGGTTCTCGCCGGTGGCGACCGAGGCGCGGATGCCGCGGCCCACCGTCGCGTGACCTTCCACGTCCCAGCGCCGGACCGGCTCCTCGATCCACGTCAGGTCGAGGGTGCGTTCCAGTTCGCCGACGTGACGAACGGCTTGCTTGCGCGTCCAGGTCTCGTTGACGTCGAGCATCAGGCCCGGCCGCGCCCCGTGGCCCGCCTCGGTGAGCACGTCGCGGACCAGGCAGAGGCGGTGCCGGTCCCGTTCGACGTCGAGACCTCCCTTGATCTTCGCCGCACGCAGCCCGTGGTCGGCGTAGTTCTGGTACACCGCGACGAACTCGTCGTCGTCCAGCGCGATGTCCAGACCCGAGGCGTAGGCGGGCACCGTGCGGTCGCGGCCGCCGAGCATCCGCCACAGCGGTTCTCCCGCCGCCTGCGCCTTGATGTCCCACAGCGCGGTGTCGAGGGCGCCGATGGTGCCGAACACCGCACCGGCGTGGCCCGCCTTGAACATCCGGCGCAGCATCCGGTCGTAGAGGGCGGTGACGCTCCTCGGGTCCTCGCCGTCGATGGCGGCGAAGACGCTCTCGATCTCCACGTGCGGTCCGAGACCGACACCGGTGATGCCGGCGTCGGTCTCGACGAGGACTATCGGGACCCGGACGAGGCCGTCGGGGTAGACGCCGTTGGCGTCGCCGACCGGACGGCCCCAGTCCTGGACCGTGGTGAGGGTCCGCAGACCAGTGATGCGCATGTCAGCCCTTCGTGGACCCGGCGGTGACCCCGTCGGCGATCTGGCGTTGCAGGAACAGGTAGACGACGAGGACGGGGATCGCGGCGATCAGCACGCCGGAGGCGAACGTGGGGATGTCGTCGGAGTACTGCCCGCGCAACGACGTCACGCCGACCATGAGCGTGCGGTGTTCGGCCGACGGCATCATCAGCAGCGAGATGAGCACGTCGTTCCAGCAGAACAGGGCGTTGAGCACGCCGACCGACAGCAGCGCGGGCGCGCCGATCGGCAGCATGATCCGCCAGTAGACCCCGTACACCGAGTTCCCGTCGATCCGCGCGGCCTCGATGATGTCCGGCGGCACGGTCGAGTAGTAGCTGGTCAACAGGAAGATCGTGAACGGCAGGAACTGCGCGACGTACGCGAGAACCAGCCCCGGATAGGTGTCGACGAGACCGCTGTCCGCCATGATCCGCGCCAGCGGAACCATGATCACCTGGAACGGGATGAACAACGCGGCGAGAATGCCGAGGAAGAGCGCGGAGGAGCCGCGGAAGCGCAGCCTGGCGAGCGCGAAGCCCGCCATCGACCCGAACAGCAACAGCAGCGCGACCGAGCAGGCCACGACGATCACCGAGTTCACGAAGTACCGCGACATCCCGACGCTCGTCCACGCCTTGACGACGTTGTCGAAGCTGAACGAGTCCGCCAGGGAGAACCGGTCGAGGACGTACTCGCGGCGGGTCTTCATGGCGACGTTCGTGGTGAACACCAGGGGGTAGATCGTGGCCAGCGCGAGCGCGGCCATCGGGATCGCGACGACCCACCTGGTCAGCCGGGTGCCGGACATCAGTCCTCCTTGCCCGCGCGCCGCAGGATGCCGATCTGGGCCAGTCCCACCACGAGCATGATCAGGAACAGCATCGTGGACGCCGCGGAGGCGAGCGCCGGTTGGTTCATCTGTCCCTGCTGGATCCAGACGTAGTACTCGGGCAGGTACGTCGACCCTTCCGGGCCACCGCTGGTCATCACGTACACCAGGCCGAACATCGACGTCAGCATGCCGATCATCGTGGTCACGAAGACGAACTGGATGGTCCGCGTCAGGCTGGGGATGACGACGTGCCAGATGGTCTGCGGCAGCGACGCACCGTCCACTTTGGCCGCGTCTAGGAGCGAGGAGTCGAGGGTGGCGAACCCGGCCAGGAAGACGACCAGCGCCATGCCGAACGTCGCCCAGACGTGCACGCCGACGACCGCGAAGATCGCCACGTCCGGATCGCCGAGCCAGTCGACCGGCCCGATGCCCAGACCGCCGAGCAGTGCGTTGAGCGGACCGTCGAACGCCAGCAACAGGTTGAAGATCGCGCCGACGATGACCGGTGACAGCACGGCGGGGAAGAAGTACACGCCGCGGTAGAGCCGGTGCCCCGGCACCTTCAGGAAGATGAACGTCGCGATCAGGCCGGGGATGGCCACCGCCACCGGGAGCAGCAGCACGAGCAGGCCGACGTTGCGCAACGCCGAGAGGAAGAGCGGATCGCCGAACAACGTCAGGTAGTTGGCGAGGCCGACCATCAGACCGTTGCTGGCACCGTCACCGGTGAAGGAGAAGTTGATCCCGAGCACCAGCGGCCACAGCCGCAGGCCCGCGATGATCAGGACGGCCGGTGCCAGGAAGACCAGTGGAGCCAGGCGTTCCGCCCGTGAGCCCTTCCGGTTGCGCCGCGCTCGCGCGATGCTGGCGGACCCCTCAGCGGACCCGGCGGCGGCCGAGTCCACTGAGGACAGCGAGGGTGCGGACACGCGGTCAGCCCGTCTTGTCGGAGGCGGCCAGTTGCTGCAGCACCTCGTCCACCGTGATCGAGCCGCTGAGCAACTGCTGGGAGAGACGTCCCATGAGGTCGATCGTCTTGGACGACAGCGCGACGTGCAGCGCGGGCTTGCCGTTCTTGACCTCGGAGACGATGGTCTTGACGGCCGGGCCGCCCGCGGCGGTGTCGATCGTGGTGTCGGACGCGATCGCGCCACCGTTCTCGTAGAACGCCTTGAGCGCGTCGGTCGAGGTCAGTGACCGCACCAGGTCCGAAGCCACCTTCGGGTCCTTGGTCCACTTCGCGACCGCGTAGCCGATGCCGCCGTCGAACGGCAGGCTCGGCTTCGCCGCGGAGTTGACCGCCGGTGCCACCATCACGCCGACCTTCTCCGGGGTGAGGAACTCGGCGAAGTCCTTCCAGTGCCCGACATCGGACATGAGGCCGATGACGTTGGCCGCCTTGCCCGAGTTGAAAGCCGCGAACGCGTCGTTGAACATCGCGGTGGAGTTGGCGCCGTCGGTGTTCAGCCCGCTGTCACCGGCCTGCTTCCACAGTTCGAAGATCTTCTTGACGCCGGGGGAGGACCAGTTCCGCTTGCCGGCGATCCAGTCGTCGTACTCCTGCGGGGTCAGCACCGCCGATCCCAGCGAGGACAACCAGAACTGGATGCCGATGCCCTCCTTGTTGCCCAGCGAGAAGCACTTCGTCCCGGTCTTCTGGGAGATGACGCCGCAGTCCCTGACGAAGTCGTCCCAGGTCTTGGCCGGAGCGTCGGGGTTGAGGCCGGCCTTCTGGTAGATGTCCTTGTTGTAGTAGATCGGGTGTCCCTGCAGGGTCACCGGTTCCGCGTAGACCTTGCCCGCCTTGGTGAACGCGTCCCAGCCGGCCAGTCGCTTCCGGTCGTCCGCGACGTAGTCGTCCAGCGGCGCGAGCGCGTCGGCCCGGTCGCGGATCTGCCCGCCACCGTTGAAGAGGATGACGTCGGGGCCCTTGCCGGACTGGATGGCCGCGCCCAGCAGCGTGTAGTACTGGTCGAACGGCTGGGCCACGAACTCGACCTTCACGCCGGGATGCTTCTTGGCGAAGTCGGCCTTGGCCTTCTCCACGTACGCGGCCGCTTTCGCGTCACCGGACTTCCAGTCCCAGACCACGAGCTTGTCCGTGGAACCGCCGGACGAGGTGCCCGGCCCGGCCGCGCTCCCGCAACCCGCTGTCAGCGTCAGTCCCACCACCAGGGCGGCAGACCAGAGTGTGCGCTGCTTCATTGCTGGCTCACTTCTTCAGACGGTGGCCGGGCGGCGAGCGGCCCGACGAAGTGTGCTGAACGTAATTCGTATGACGTATTACGTCAACGGCCGTTTGTCAGTACACTCGGCCGCACGCTCCGCCGCGCCGGCGTGGAGTCCAACCGGAGGAACGATGACGGCATCAGGCCAGCGACCGGGCGCGACTGCGCTCACCGCCCTGAACTGGGCGCGCCGGCCGGCGAACCTGGCCAGGGCGATCACCACCGAGCTCGTGGAACGGATCGTGCGCGGTGATCACCCTTCCGGCACGTCACTGCCGCCGGAGCCGGTGCTGTGCGAGACCTTCTCGGTGAGCAGGACCGTCATCCGCGAGGCGATGAAGGTCTTGCAGGAGAAGGGTTTGGTGCAGGTGCGTCAGGGCGCGGGCACCCTGGTGACCCCGCCGTCGATGTGGAACGTGCTCGACGAGCTCGTCCTCGGGGCGGTCGTCGCGGAGGACGAGACGCTGGGTGTCCTCGACGACCTGGTGGTCACCCGCCGGTTGCTCGAGTCGGACATGGCCCTGGTCGCCGCTCGTACCGCGGACCAGGACACCGTCGACTCGCTGCGCGCTGTCGTGGACCTCATGGACCAGCTGGTGGACGACCCCATCGCTTATCGCGAGCAGGACCGGGTCTTCCACGACACGATCATGCGGACGTCCGGCAACCGGATCGCCAGGGGTGTCGTGCGCGCACTGGAGAGTCAGGTCGTCAACACCGCCAGCTACATGGGCAGGACGGATCGCGAGCTGTGCGTGGCCTCGAACCGGGGACACCGCCGCATCTGCGAGCGGATCGCGGCGCAGGACCCCGACGGTGCCGCCGAGGCCATGTTCGCCCACATCACCGAGGCCTGGCTCGTGCGTCGCAGCGACGCGGGAGACCCGCACCGCCTGGAGCGGTAGCGCGCAAGCAATCGACCCCGGCGAGCAATCGATCTCGGCAAGCAATCGATCTCTGCACGGCACATCGACGAACGGAGCGGTCGGTCATGGGTGACTTCGACGGGCTGGTGGCTCTCGTCACCGGTGGTGGCTCCGGCATCGGCCGGAGCACGGCCGAGCTGTTGTTCAGCCTCGGCGCGCGGGTCGCCGTGCTCGACCTGGCGGCGGACGGCCTGCCGGAGGACATGTTGTTCGTGCGCGCGGACGTCACGGACGACCGGAGCGTCCGCGACGCCGTGGAGACGGCGGTCGAACACTTCGGCGGCCTTGACATCGTGGTGAACAACGCGGGGATCGGTGCGCAAGGCGACGTGGCCGCCGCGACCGACGACGAGTGGCTCAAAGTGTTGGACGTCAACGTGATCGGGATGGCCAGGGTGGCCCGCGCCTGCCTGCCGCACCTGCGGAAGTCCGGTGCGGCCGCCATCGTGAACACCGGCTCGATCGCGGGCACCGCTGGTCTGCCGCAGCGGGCGGTCTACTCGGCGAGCAAGGGCGCTGTGCACGCGTTCACGCGAGCGCTCGCCGCCGACCACATCCGGGAGGGCATCCGGGTGAACGCGGTCGCACCCGGCACCGCCGACACCCCGTGGGTGCGCAGGCTGCTCGACTCCGCGCCGGATCCGGTCGCCGAACGCGCCGCACTGGAGGCGAGGCAACCGCACGGCCGGTTGGTGAGCGCCGAGGAGATCGCCGGAGCGATCGCATATCTCGCCGGCCCGCTGTCGGGGTCGACCACCGGAACCGTGCTCGCCGTCGACGGCGGCATGGACGCGCTGCGGTTGCGTCCCCGTGGCTGACACCGTGAGCCGGCTGGGACTGGGCACCTCCCCGCTGGGCAACCTGTTCACCGAGGTGACCGACGACGAGGCGCGCGCCGTGGTCGACGCGGCGTGGGAGGCCGGTGTCCGGATCTTCGACACCGCCCCGCACTACGGGCTGGGACTGGCGGAACGCCGTCTCGGTGCGGCGTTGAAGGACCGGCCGCGCGACGAGTTCGTGTTGTCCACCAAGGTGGGGCGGCTGCTGGTGTCCGATCCGGACGGGGCTGGGCGGCTCGACGACGACGGCTTCGCGGTGCCGGCGACCTTCCGCCGGGTGTGGGACTTCAGCGCGGACGGGGTTCGGCGCAGCCTGGAGTCCTCGCTCGGCCGTCTCGGGCTCGACCGGGTCGACGTGGTCTACCTGCACGACCCGGACGACCACTGGGACCAGGCGGTCGGCGAGGCGATGCCCGCGCTCGTGGAGCTGCGCGAGCAGGGCGTGATCGGCGCGATCGGCGCCGGGATGAACCAGTGGCAGATGCTCGCTCGGTTCGTGCGAGAGTCCGATGTGGACAGTGTGCTGCTCGCCGGGCGCTACACCCTGCTGGAGCAGCCCGCGCTGGCGGAGTTCCTGCCGCTGTGCGCCGAGCGCGGGGTGGAGGTGCTCGCTGCCGGAGTGTTCAACTCGGGTCTGCTGGCCCGGCAGGACGTGCCGGACGACGTCACCTACGACTACCGGACCGCACCCGCGGACGTGCTCGGCCGCGCCCGGCGGATCGCCGCGGTCTGTGCGCGGCACGGCACGACGTTGCCGGCCGCCGCGCTGTGGTTCCCCTTCGGGCATCCGGCGGTGACGGGTGTGGTCATCGGTGCCCGCGCCGAGGCCGAGGTCCATGCGAACGTCGCAGCGCTCTCGGCACCCCTTCCGCCCGAGCTGTGGGCGGAGCTGCGGGACGAGGGACTGCTCGACGCCGGCGTACCAACCCCTTGACCCAGCACGGCTTTCGGTTCAGCACGGTTTCGGTTCAGAACGGAGTGAGGAACGGCAATGCGACTGCTGCGAGTGGGCGATCCCGGCACCGAGGTTCCCGCGGTGCTGGACGAGGCCGGTCAAGCGCGCGACCTGCGTCCCTTGACGAGTCAGATCGACGGCGACTTCCTGGCCGACGGCGGCGTGGCGCGGGTGCGCGACGCTCTGGCGGGTCTGCCGGAACTGGACGTCACCGGGCTGCGGATCGGGTCGCCTGTCGCCCGTCCCGGTGCCCTGGTGTGCATCGGGCTCAACTACTCCGACCACGCGGCCGAGACCTCCGCGGAACCGCCCAGCGAGCCCGTGGTGTTCATGAAGAACACCAACACGGTCGTCGGCCCGAACGACACCGTGCTGGTGCCCAGGAAGAGCGTGAAGACCGACTACGAGGTGGAGCTGGCCGTCGTGCTGGGTGCCACCGCTCGCTACCTGGAGAGCCCGGACGACGCGGCGGCGGTGATCGCCGGCTACGCGATCTCCAACGACGTCAGCGAGCGCGAGTTCCAGATCGAGCGCGGCGGCCAGTGGACCAAGGGCAAGTCGTGCGAGACGTTCAGCCCGTTGGGGCCGTGGCTGGTCACCACCGACGAGGTCGGCGACCCGCAGGCACTCGGCCTGAGGCTGAGCGTCAACGGTGAGGTCCGGCAGGACGGCAACACCAAGAACATGCTCTTCGGTGTTCACCACGTCATCTGGTACCTCAGCCAGTTCATGGTCCTCGAACCCGGTGACGTGGTGAACACGGGCACGCCGGCTGGTGTGGCGCTCGGCGTCAACGACTTCGAATACCTGCGTGAGGGTGACACCGTGGAGCTCGCCATCGACCGGCTGGGCGTCCAGCGGCAGCGGATCGGGCAGGCATGACCGCGCAGCGCCGGATCGACGCGCACCACCACCTGTGGGACCTCTCCGCCCGGCCGCAGGAGTGGCTGGACGAGCCGGACGCGAAGCCGATCCGGCGCGACTTCGGGCCCGCGGACCTGCGTGCGGTGACCGGACCGGCAGGCGTGGACGCCACGGTGCTGGTCCAGGTGCTCAACGACATCGACGAGACCGCGGACTTCCTCGCCCTGGCAGGGGAGTCCGACCTGATCGCGGGGGTCGTCGGCTGGGTCGACCTCACCGCGCCCGACGTCGCCGAGCAGCTGGACCGGTTGCGTGAGGGGCCCGGCGGCGACCGGCTGGTGGCCATCCGCCACCTGGTGCAGTCCGAGCCGGACGCGGACTGGCTGATGCGTCCGGACGTGGTGGCCGGGCTGCGCGCGGTGCGGGACGCCGGACTCGCCTACGACGTGCTGACCCGGCCGCACCAGCTGCCGGCGGCGGTGATGGCGGTGCGTGCGGTGCCGGACATGGTGTTCGTGCTGGACCATCTGTCCAAACCGGACATCGCCGCTGGGCGGCTCGAGCCGTGGGCGACCCATCTGGCGGCGTTGGCCGCGGAACCGAACGTGGTCGCCAAGATATCGGGCCTGGTGACCGAAGTCGGTCCGCAGTGGACGGTCGAGCGGCTGCGGTCGTACGTCGGCATCGCGCTGGAGGTGTTCGGCCCGCGCCGGCTGATGGCTGGCTCCGACTGGCCCGTATGCCTGCTCGCGGCCTCCTACGACGAGGTCTTCGACGCCACCGCGCAGCTGTGCGAGGGACTCTCCGCCGCCGAGCGCGACCAGGTCTTCGGTGACACGGCCGCCCGCGTCTACCGGTTGGGGGCGCGGTGATGGACACGGTTCGGCTGGCCTACGGCGAGACGGGCCTGGACCTGCGCGTCGATCCGGCCGTGACCACGGTCGTGACTCCGAGGCACCACAAGGTTTCCGAGCCGCCGCGGGACGTGCTGCGCAGGGCGTTGCGCGTCCCGGTCGCGGGTCCGCCGCTGCGGGAGCGCGTGCGCCGCGGCCAGACCGTGGCCATCTCGGCCTGCGACGGCACGCGTCCGCAGCCGCGGCACCTGATGATCCCGGCGATCCTGGAGGAGCTCGACGGATTGGTCGACCTCGCGGACGTCGTGGTGCTGGTCGCGACCGGCACGCACCGCGGCAACACCGAGGCCGAGCTCCGCGAGATGTTCGGCGACGAGGTGGTCGACACGGTGCGGATCGTCAACCACGACGCCCGTGACCGCGTCAGCCTGACCTGGCTCGGCGAGTTCGGCGCGGGCGTGCCGGTGTGGCTGAACAGCGAGTGGGTCGCCGCGGACGTGCGCATCACCACCGGTTTCGTCGAACCGCACTTCTTCGCAGGGTTCTCCGGCGGCCCGAAGCTGGTCGC
The DNA here is from genome assembly GCF_053610285.1 of Lentzea sp. NPDC054927. NCBI lineage: Bacteria > Bacillati > Actinomycetota > Actinomycetes > Pseudonocardiales > Pseudonocardiaceae > Lentzea > Lentzea sp. NPDC054927. The sequence continues at coordinate 79,022 of NZ_JBSGXZ010000017.1, read as the reverse complement.
GCCCGGCCTCGCCGCGCTGGAAACGGTGCTGGTGCTGCACGACGCGCACCGGATCGGGCACCCGCGGGCGACGTGGGGCAACATCGAGGGCAACCCGGTGCACGACGACGTGCGCGCCATCGCGGCCGCAACCGGTGTGACGTACGGGTTCGACGTGGTGCTGAACCAGAACAAGGAGGTCGTCGCCGCGTTCGGCGGTGACCTGCTCGCGATGCACGCGGAGGCCGTGCACACCGCCCGTGAGGTCGCGATGCAGCCGGTGCCCCAGCTGTTCGACGTGGTGGTGACCACCAACTCCGGCCATCCGCTGGACCAGAACCTCTACCAGTCGGTGAAGGGCATGTCCGCCGCCTACCAGGTGGTGAAGCCGGGCGGCACGATCGTCTGCGCGGCCGAGTGCCGCGACGGTTTCCCCGACCACGGTTCGTACCGCTCGGTGCTGGCCTCCGCGGACTCGCCCGCCGCGTTGTTCGCGGACATCTCGGCGCGCACGGTCACCGTGCCGGACCAGTGGCAGGTGCAGATCCAGGCCCGCATCCAGGCGGCTTGCCGGGTGGTCATGCACACCTCTTACCTCAGCGACGCCGAACTGGCCACGGCACACCTGGAACAGACTTCGGACATCTCTCGGACAGTGGCGGACGCGCTGGCCGCAGCCGGACCCGGCGCTCGCCTGTGCGTGCTGCCCGAGGGCCCGCAGACGATCCCGTACGTGACCGGAGCACGGCGGTGAACGTGCTGGTGTGCCTGGACAAGTTCCGGGGCTCGCTCACCGCCGCACAAGCCTGCGCCGCGGTCGCCACCGGAGTGGTCGCCGCCGGCGGCAGCGCCGTCTCGATCCCGGTCGCCGATGGCGGCGAGGGCACCCTGGCCGCCCTGCCCGGCTACCGCGAAGTCGAGGTCGGCGTCACCGGTCCCACCGGACGCCCGGTGCGCGCCACGTTCGCCGTGCGCGGCACCCGCGCGGTGATCGAGATGGCCCAGGCGAGCGGCCTGGACCTGATGCCAGGCCGGCTGGCGCCACTCGTGGCCGACAGCCACGGCACCGGTGAACTGATCCGCGCCGCCCTGGACCACGGCTGCCTGGACATCTTCCTGGCGGTGGGCGGCAGCGCTACCACCGACGGCGGTGCGGGCCTGCTGCGAGCCCTGGGCGCCCGCATCACCGACGCCCGCGGCACCCCGGTAGGCCCAGGCGGCGCCGCCCTGACCACCGCCACCCGCATCGATCTGTCCTCTTTGGACTTCCGATTGCGGATGGCTCGGATGACCTTGGTGTCCGATGTGGACAACCCACTGACCGGACCCTCCGGCGCCGCCACGATGTTCGGCCCGCAAAAGGGCGCCTCACCGCGCGACGTGGAGGTCCTGGAACGCGGCCTGCGCCAGTTCGCCGCGATCGTGGCCGACGAGACGGGCCACGACCTCCGCGACTCCGCAGGCGCCGGCGCGGCAGGCGGCGCCGGCTTCGCGGCACTGTCCGCCCTCGGCGCCCGACGCGTGTCGGGCGCGGAGTTCGTCCTCGGCGAGGCTGGCCTCGAGGAGGCCCTCCGCGACGCCTCGCTGGTAGTGGTCGGCGAAGGCTGCTTCGACGAACAGAGCCTGCGCGGCAAGGCCCCCGTAGGCGTGGCCGCAGCCGCCCGGCGCCACGGCGTCCCGGTCGCCTTGGTGGCCGGCGACGTCCGCCTCCCCACAGACCGCCTGCGCGACCTCGGCGTGGTGGCCACCTGGTCACTGCTGTCCCGCGCCGGCGGCCTGGACGCCGCGATGGCCCGCGCCTCCACGCTCTTGACGGAGATCGGCCGCGAACTGGCCGGCGCAGTCACGCGAGGAGGCGTGTCATGACCGACGCGGTCGACCTCGGCTTCGCCCGCGTGGACGTCGCCCGCGAATCCCGCCAGGGACTGCCCGAGGTCATCTACGGCCCCGGCAAAACGGCGGCCGAGATCGCCTCGATCGCCCGCACGTTGTTGCGGCACAACGACGGTCCGGTGCTGGCCACCCGCGTGGACCCCGCCACGGCCGCCGCCGTCCTGTCCGCGGTGGAGGACCGCCCAGCTGCCGACCTAACCGCCGTTCCGCACGGCACTCACAGCGCCCGTGACGCCTCCGGCACTCATGGCGTCCGCGGCACCTACGACTCCCCGGCCAGGTTGCTCGTCTGGCGCCCCGCCGCGCCGATCGGCTTCACCGTGGTCGTCGCCGCCGCAGGCACCGCCGACCAACCCGTGGCCCGCGAGGCAGCCGCCATCGCCACCGCGGTGGGCCTCACCGTCACCACCGTCACCGACGTGGGCGTAGCAGGCCTGCACCGCCTCCTAGCCGAACAGGAACGCCTGCGCGCCGCCGACACCGTCATCGTCGTGGCCGGGATGGAAGGCGCCCTCGCCAGTGCCGTCGGCGGCCTCGTCGCCTGTCCGGTGGTCGCCGTGCCCACCTCCACCGGGTACGGCGCCGGCCTGGAGGGCATCACCGCCCTGCTGGCCATGCACGCCTCGTGCGCCGCCGGGATCACCGTGGTCAACATCGACTCCGGGTTCGGCGCGGCCATGGCGGCGTTTCGCCTCTCCCGCGTCACCCGCAGGAGCACCGCATGACCCGCCGGAGCACCGCATGAGCCCCCGGAGCGCGCGATGAGCCGTGTCTGCGTCATCTCGCCGTTCACCGGCCTCGCCGGCGACATGCTGCTGGCCGCCCTCGTCGACGCGGGCGCACCGCTGGAAGCCGTCCGCGTCGCTGTCACCGACACCGGCCTGACCGGCTGGGACCTCGCCGTCACGCGGGTCGTCACCCACGGCCTCACCGCCGGCCGGGCCGAGGTCTCGGTGTCCGACGACGCCACGAGCCGCAAGGCGGGCGAGCTGATCGAGATGGCCGGCCGCGTCAGAGACCGTGCGGTGGCGGACGTCGCGATCAGGGCGTTGCGGGCCATCGCGGAGGTCGAAGGCCGGTTGCACGGCGAGGATCCCGACGAGGTGCACCTGCACGAGCTCGGCGGCCACGACACCCTCGTGGACGTGGTCGGGGTCGCGGCTGCCGTGCACGCCCTCGGCATCCGCACTGTCCACTGTGAACCGTTGCCGCTCGGCAGCGGCACCGTTCGCACGGCCCACGGCACGCTGCCCTGCCCGGCGCCGGCGACCGCAAAGCTGTTGAACGGCGCGATGGTCACCGGGACGTCGTTGCGCGGCGAGACCGTCACGCCGACGGCCGCCGCGCTGCTGCGTGCGCTGGACGCCGACTACCGCCTGCCGCCGCTGATGCGGTTGTGTGCCACCGGGTACGGCGCGGGTACGCGGATGCTGTCCGATCGGCCCAACGTCGCGGTCGTGCGGATCGGCGAGGTGGAGACCTCGAACACGAGAGACCTCGTCGTGCTGGAGACCAACCTCGACGACGTCACCGGCGAGGTCCTCGGGTACGTCGTCGCGCACCTGCTCGACCGCGGCGCCCTCGACAGCTGGATCACCCCCGCCGTGATGAAGAAGGGGCGGCCGGCGCACGTCCTGCACGCCCTGGTGGCTCCCGAGGTCGCCGACGAGATCGAGCGGTTGATCCTCGCCGAGACCGGATCCCTTGGCGTGCGGCGGACCACCGTGAGGCGCACCGCGGCGGACCGCACCACGGATGTTGTGCACGTCCACGGCATGCCGGTGCGCCGCAAACACGGTCCGCACCACGGCAAGCCCGAGTACGACGACGCGATCGCGGTGGCGCGGCAGACGGGGTTGCCGTTGAGGACCGTGCTGGCGATGGCGGCGGAACCGGAGGAGGAACGTTGACGCACATCATCGCCGCACGGCTGGTGGCACGGCTGGCCGCGATCGGGCCGCTCGCCGTCGCGTTCTCCGGCGGCGCGGACTCCGCCCTCGTGCTCGCCGCCGCCGTGCGAGCCTCCGGACCCGGTGCGGTCCTCGCGGTCACCGCGAACTCGGCCAGTCTCGCGGCCGCCGAACTGGCGCACGCCACGGCCTTCGCGCAGAGCCTCGGCGTGCGGCACCTCGCGCCCGCGACCTCCGAACTGGACAACCCCCAGTACGCCGCGAACGGCCGGGACCGTTGCTACTTCTGCAAGTCCACGGTCCTGGACGCCATCACGGCGGTCGCGCGGGAACACGGCCTGCAGTCGGTGGCGACCGGCACGAACGCCGACGACGCGCGGGACCCGTTCCGCCCCGGCATCCGGGCGGGCGACGAGATCGGCGTGCACACCCCGTTGCGGGACCTCGGGATGAGCAAGGCCGACGTCCGCGCGGTGAGCCGCCTCTGGGATCTGTCCACCTGGGACAAACCGGCGATGCCGTGCCTGGCGAGCCGGGTGCGGTACGGCCTCGCGATCACCCCGGCGCGGCTGGCCAGGGTGGAGCGCGCGGAGGTGGCGGTCCGCGCGTGGCTCGCGGACGCCGGCATCACGAGCCGGGACCTGCGGGTCCGCGACCTCGGCGAGGTCGGACGGGTCGAGCTCGACCCGAAACTGGCCGACCGGCCGGAGATCCGGGCCGGGCTGGCCGAGGTGGTGCGCCGGGCGGGGTTCGGCGGCGCCGAGCTGACCGGGTTCCGCTCAGGGGCGCTCAACCACGAGTGAACGCCCAACCACAAGCCGGTCGACCAGGTCGTACCAGCCCGCTTCGATCCGCTCCAGCGACATGCCGTGGACGCGCATGAGGTGGTCCACGAGCACGACGTCCACGGACGACAGCAGCGTGTGGGCCAGCAGTTCCGCGTCGGCGTCCGGGAGGGCCGCCCGCACCAGCGCCGCGACGTGGGTGTGGCGCAGCCGCTTGGGCGGAACCTCGAACCGCCGGCCGGGACCGGGCTCCGCGGCCAGGTAGAGGTCGAGGCTGGCGTGTTCGTGCCGCAGCAGGGCCGGTCCGAACTCCCTCAGCCGCGTCACCGGCCCGGCATCGGGACCCAGCGGCGGCGGGCCGCTGATGAACGCCTCCTGGAACCGCTGCTCCACGTGGTCCAGCAGGGCCTGGAGCAGTCCGTTGCGGTCGCCGAAACGCCGGGACACCGTGCCTTTGCCGACCCCGGCAGCGGCGGCCACGGTCTCCATCGTGATGGCGGCGGCGCCGTGCTCGGCCGCCAGCCGGGCCGCCGCCTCCAGCAGCCGGGCCCGATTGCGCACCGCGTCCGCACGCAGGTGTGTTTCGGTGCCGGCGAGGGGCAGGTGTGTGCCGTCGATCACCTTCGCAGCCTAACCCGGAAGATAAACGGGCCGCGTCCCGTTTAAGTGGAGGACCGTTTCACCGCAGCCTTCACCGGGAGTACGCAATGGCCGTCCGCATCCTCACCCTCGTCGGCAGCCTCCGTGCCGGATCGCACAACCGCAGGCTCGCCGAAGCCGCGGTCCAGATCGCGCCGGACCACGTCGAGGTCGGCGTGTTCGACGGACTGGACACCGTGCCGTTCTACAACGAGGACATCGACGCCGAGGGCAGCGTTCCCGCCGCCGCGGCCAGGCTGCGCGAGGCCGCTGTCGACGCCGACGCCCTGTTGCTGGTCTCGCCCGAGTACAACGGCACCATTCCCGCGGTGCTGAAGAACGCCATCGACTGGCTGTCGCGTCCCTACGGCGCGGGTGCCCTGTCCGGCAAGCCGGTCGCCGTCGTCGGCACCGCGTTCGGCCAGTACGGCGGCGTGTGGGCCCAGGACGAGGCCCGCAAGGCCGTCGGCATCGCCGGTGGCGCGGTCGCCGAGGACCTGACGCTGTCGATCCCCGCCTCGGTGGTGCGCTTCGCCGACCTCCACCCGGTCGACGACCCCGAGGTCACCGAGAAGCTGACCGTGGTCATCGAGGGCCTGGCCGCCCGCACCACCGCCACCGTCTGACACCAGGGAGAACACCCCGGCCGCGGTGCCCGCACAGCACCGCGGCCGAGGCTGTCAGGTGGTGCAGGCCGCCTTGTTGAGCGTGACGGCCGAGGGAGCGCTTGCCGTGCCGTTGGCGGTGAAACCGAGCGACACCGCCGCTCCCGCACCCAGAGACGGGCTGTGGGACGGCGCCGTCACGGTGACCGTGGCACCGGTCTGACTGAAGGTGCCGTTCCAGCCGTTGGAGATGGTGACCCCGCTCGGCAGCGTGAAGACGACGGACCACGGATTGGCGGCGCTCGTCCCGGTGTTGGTGACGGTCAGCGCGCCCTGGAAGCCGCCCTGCCACGAGTTGTCCAGCTTCCAGGCCGACTTGCACCCGCCCGTGCCGCCGCCACCCGTGGTGGTGGTGGTCGTCGTCGGGCCGGGACCTCCGCCGGCGGGCGGGATGAGGTAGGGCTGCAGGATGTTCTGCTTCGCCTGGTTGACCGTGGTCCAGTCGTCGCCGACGATGCCGCCGGTGTCACCGGAGTTGGGGTTCCACGACCAGTAGGTGAACGAGATGCCGTTGACGCCGGTCCCGGTGTAGGCCATCAGGTTCTCCAGCCACACCTTGTCGACCGGGTTGGCCAGCGTGGTGCCGAACTCGCCCATCATCAGCGGCGCGATGTTCTGCTTGTACAGGTAACCCCAGTACTTGTCCCAGATCGCCGGCATGTTCGCCGGATAGTTGGGAGCGCTGAACCACGGCTGGTTGTAGACCGACGTGGCGTACTCGTGCGGGGAGTAGACCAGCCGGTTGGCGACGGACAGGCGCACCGGGAACTGGCCCGCCTTCGACAGGTTCCCGCCCCACCAGCCGCAGTCCTCGTCGTTGGACGGGTCGCCGTCCCACACGTTCGACAGCCCGCCGCTCGGGCAGCTCACGCCCTCCACGAAGATCAGCCAGTTCGGCTGCACACCCAGGATCGCGTTGCCCGCGCGTTCGGCGGCCAGCCGCCAGTCGCGGGCGGTGTCGCCGCAACCCCAGCACGAACCGGTCGCGGCCGGGTTGGTGCCCTCGGCGTGCGGCTCGTTGTGCAGGTCGGCGCCGATCACCGTGGTGTTGCCCGCGTAGCGCTGGGCGAGCATCTTCCAGTCGTTGATCCAGGTGCTCTCCGGGACACCCGCCGTGTACCAGAGGGCGCTCTGACCCGCGCTGGTCGGCCGGTGCCGGTCGAGGATGACGCGCATCCCCTTCTGGCCCACGTAGTCGATCACCTTGTCCAGGATCTGCAACGGGGACAGCCCCACCAGGTCGGGATTGGTGTAGTCGTTGATGCCGGTGGCCCTGGCGTCGGGCTTCAGCGAGTCGTTGGAGAACGGGACGCGCAGGGTGTTGTAGCCCAGCTGCGCCATGTGGTCGAGCTGCTGGCGCCACGTCACGCTGGCCCACAGACCGTGGAAGGTCTTGTTGTCGGTCTCCATCCCGAACCAATTGATGCCGGTCAGCCGGACCGTCGCGCCGGTGCTGTCCAGGATCTTGTTCCCGCTGGTGTGCAGGTACCCGGTGCCCGTGCCGCCCGCCGCCGCCACTGCCGCGACCTGGCCGGTCGTGCCGATGGCGACCACTGCGCTCGCGGCTGTCATAGCCGCGAGCAGCGCGCCAAGAACCTTGTTCCGCCGCTTCATCCGCTCTCCTTTGAGCAAGAGGTTCATGCCGCCGTGCGACAGAGCGTTCCGTTCAGCCTGAATGCCGCGGGCGGGATGTTCGGGCCGGTGTAGTTGCCGACGTACCCGACGCCGACGGTCGCGCCCGGTTCGATGCGGGCCGAGCCGGTGACGGTGACCGTGCTCCCGGTCTGGGTCCACGTCGCACTCCAGCCCGATCCCACCTGCTGGCGTCCTGTGGGCCAGTCGAACGTCAGCGTCCAGTCGGAAATCGGGTGGGTGCCGGTGTTCGTGATGTCGATGCCACCGACGTAGCCGCTGCTCCAATCGGTCACTGTGGACAGTCGCACCGCGCACGTGCTCTGGGCGGGACTGCCGGTCGTGATGGTGAGCGGGGGAGAGGCCCAGGACACCGCACCCGTGGCGGTGCGCGCCAGCACGTTGACCGTGTACCTGGTGCCGGGGTTGAGGTTGCCGGCGGTGAACGAGGTGCCGGACGTCTCGCCCCACTGCTCACTGGTCGTGCCGAGCTGACGGTGGACCTCGTACTTCACGACGCCGGGAACGGGCGGCCAGCTGATCGTCGCGGTCCGGTCGGTGACCTGGCCCGAGGCCGGTTGTCCCGGCGCGGCGGGAAGCTGGGCCGGGGCGGACGGGTGCAGGACGAGCGTCGTGAGCGAGAACGGCGGCAGCGTCCGGCTGAACGCGTCACCGTCGGTCGAGCTCGAGATCTCGGTCGCACCGTTGGTGAACGTGTGGACCGTCGGCGCGGCAGCAGAAGGCGTGTAGCCGGCGTAGTCGATGGCGACCGTGCGTGCGTTGTCCGGGTCGGAGTTGAGCAACAACACCGAGAGATCACCGTTCGGCCGGCGTGCCGCGTGCGCCCGGACCGACGGGTCACCAGAACCCGCGCGGACGAGCTGATCACCGGGACGGGTGAAGAGGCTGAGCATCTTCAGCGCGTGGTACGGCGCGAACGGCGTGTTCAACGGCGGCTCGCACGCGCCGTCCTCCGTGCAGGTTCCGCTGGAGAGCAGGCCGAAGTCGTCGTAGTCCGGCTGACCGGCCACAGTGGACGCTTTGCCGGGACCGTTGTGGGTGTTCCACCAGTCGACGGTGAACACCCCGTTCTCCAGCAACGAGGTGTAGGCCTCCGCGGCGAACAGCGCGCCCGGCTGGGTGTTGCGGCCGTACGTGGTGTTCAGCTCGGTCATGGCGATCCCGATGCGGTCCGCGTCCGGCCCGGCGTACTGGGTGATCTGCCGGCGCAGCAGGTACGTCATGTCGGTGACCTGGTCCGCGCTCGCCATCGTCGCCGCCGCCGTGGATCCGCTGGGATACCAGTGCACGACGACGAAGTCCACGTACGGGCCCGCGATCGAGAGCACCGTCTGGTTCCAGCTCGCGGCGTCACCGGCGGCCACGATCGCGTCCGGCCAGTTCGCCGGCGTGGTGAGCACGGCGCCGATCTTGATGGTCGGGTCGACCGCCTTCATCGCCTGGGCGTAGGCCACGGTTTCCCTGGCATAGCCGGCGGGACTCTTGTCCGGGTGGTCGTCCGCCTCCCACGCCGAGCCGTAGTGGCCGTTGCCGTAGAGCTCGTTGCCGATCTCCCAGTACTTGGCGCCGTACCCCTTGGTGATGTTGGCGTAGCGCACCCAGTCGGCGGCTTCCTGCGGCGTGCCGGTGCCGTAGTTCGCGATGATGATCGGCTGCGCGTCCGCCCTGCGCACACCGGCCATGAACGTGTCGAAGTCCGTGTTCGGCGCCACGTACCCGCCGGGTGCCGTGTGGTCCTTCCAGTGGTAGATGTCGCCGTACGAACCGCCGGGGTAGCGCATCATCCGCACGCCCGCGTCGCCGAGCAGGTCGGCCACCGCGTTCGTGCCGAGCTGGCTGTCCCAGATCGCGTGGTTCACGCCGAGCGCGGTGTCCGGCACGGTGGCCAGCCCCGCCCTCGCGTTGACCACGACGGTGGCATCGGGTGCGCTGGACGCGGTGGTAGCCACGGCCGGTAGTCCGGCCGCGACGAGCGCGGCCACCAGGAGAAGCCGGCGCCTTGCCATGCGCATCACGTCCTCGTCGACGATTCTGGGAGCGCTCCCAGACTGCTGTCCCGGTCGACGGGGGTCAAGACGGCGTTCGGAGTCTTCGGCCGGGCCACCGCCGTCCACATTCGACAGTCGAATCGAGTCGAACGCATTGGGGGAGTGCGCGAGCCAGGAGATTTCTCTTTCGGCACACGACAAACCTGCGACGGCCGTGGTTAGCATGCGAAGGTCGACTCGGCTCCACGGAGGTCTCCTGATGGCGGTCCTGCCCGCGCGGGTGTTGTTCGGCGCTGCCTACTACCACGAGTACCAGCCGTACGACCGGCTCGAGACCGACCTGGACCTGATGGCCGAGGCCGGTTTCACCGTCATCCGGGTGGGCGAGTCGGTGTGGTCGACGTGGGAGCCGGAGAACGGGCGGTTCGACCTGGACTGGCTGCAGCCGGTGCTCGACGGCGCGCACGCACGCGGGATCTCGGTCGTCCTCGGCACACCGACGTACGCGGTGCCGCCGTGGCTGGCCCGGCAGTACCCGGAGATCGCCGGCGAGCGGGCCGACGGCAGGCGCGTCGGCTGGGGTGCCAGGCAGGAGGTCGACTTCACCCACCCCGCGTTCCGCTTCCACGCCGAACGGATCACGCGCAAGATCGCCGGCAGGTACGCGGACCACCCCTCGGTCATCGGTTTCCAGGTGGACAACGAACCGGGCGTACACCTGCTGCACAACCACGGCGTCTTCCAGCGCTTCGTCGACCACCTGCGCACGACGTACGGCGACGTCGAGAACCTCAACCGCGCGTGGGGGCTGGTGTACTGGTCTCACCGGCTTTCCACGTGGGCCGATCTGTGGACGCCGGAGGGGAACGCGCAGCCGCAGTACGACATCGCCTGGCGGGCGTTCCAGGCGCGGCAGACCACCGAGTTCGTGGCGTGGCAGGTGGACGTCGTCCGCGAGTACGCGCGGCCGGACCAGTTCGTCACCACCTGCCTGCACTACCCGCACGTCGCGCTCGACGACGACGAGCTGACCGACCACGTGGACGTCACCGCGGGCAACCCGTACTACGACATGCAGGACGCGCTCACGCTGCCCGACCCCACGCCCGACGACCACGAGCAGGGGTGGAAGACCCGCGGGGTGTGGGCGTTCTACCGCGGCGCGGACTGGATCTTCTCCTCCCGCCAGGAACCGTTCCTGGTCACCGAGACCAACGCCGGCAACATCGGTGCGCCGTGGGACAACCGTCCCGCCTACGACGGTCAGTGGCGGCAGGCGGCGTGGGCGTTCGTCGCGCGCGGTGCCCGGATGATCGAGTACTGGCACTGGCACACGCTGCACTTCGGTGCCGAGACCTACTGGGGCGGGGTGCTTCCGCACAGCGGCAGGCCCGGTCGCGTGTACGCCGAACTGGCACGGCTCGGCGCGGAGTTCGCCACCGCCGGCGCGACGGTCGCGGGCGTCGAACCGGACGCCGACATCGCGATCGTCTACTCGGCGCCCAGCAAGTGGCTCATGCAGAAGTACCCGCCACTGTCCACTCCGGACGGTGGCCCGGACGGCGGTGCGTACCAGCGGATCTCCGACGCGTTCTACCGCGGCGCCTTCGAGGCGGGGCGTCAGGTGCGCCTGATCCACGCCCGCCAGTTGCCCGCAACGCCGCCGGACGAGGCCGCGCGCCGGCACCCCGTGCTGGTCGTGCCGGCGCTCTACCTCGCCGCGGACGACGTGGTCGACTGGCTCGCCGCCTACGCGCACGCGGGCGGTCACCTGGTCATCGGTCCCCGGACCGCGTACGCCGATCACGAGGGCAGGGCCCGCCACGAGCCTGCTCCCGGACGGCTCGTCGAGGCGGCGGGCGTCCACTACGACGAGTTCAGCAACCTCTCCCACGACCTGCCGGTGCGCGCCCCGGCGGAGTCTCCGCTCGACCTGCCCACCGGCGCCGTCGCCACCCGGTGGGTCGAGGGGTACACGGTCGTGGACGCGGATGTGCTCGTCGAGTACGACCACCACCACTTCGGCCGTTGGGCCGCGGTCACCACCCGGCGCCACGGCGACGGCCGCGTCACGTGCGTCGGCACCGTTCCCGGCCGTGCCCTCGCGGCCGCGCTCGCCACGTGGCTGGCGCCTGCGCCTCAGTCGGGCTGGATCGACCTTCCCGCCTCGGTCACCGTGACGACGGGTACCTCGCCGGACGGGAGTCGCGTGCACGTGGTGCACAACTGGAGCGGGGACCGCGCCGAGGTCACGGCTCCGGCCGAGCTCACCGACCTGCTCGCCGGTGGCGATGTCGCGGCGGGCGGGTCCGTCGTGCTGGCGAAGCGCGACGTGCGGGTGTTCACCAGCCGCCGGTAGTCAGCGCCTCGTGACGGCGCGCCATTCCTCGGCGTCGTCGTGCGTACCGGTGCCTGGGCGGTTCTCCCGGTACCAGTCCACGATCCGCTGCCTGCCCGCGTCCGTGATGTGAAAGCCGAGGTGCTCGCCCACCGGCGGCGAGATCAGCTGCGTCTCCATCGCGCGCTCGATCGCGTCCTGGCGGCACAGGCTCTGCAACAGCCACGGCCACACCATGCCCTGCGCGGTCATCCACAACACCCGGAGAACCGCTGTTTCCGGCAGAGCCGAAGCGTCGTCCGGTGAATTGTCGAGAAATCGTCCTGCCTGCATCCGTTACCCCCTTTCCTGCCTCCGTTTCGTAGTACGGCCTGGTCCTGGCCTCGGTTCAGGTCAACGAACAACTACTTTCGAGTCGAATGCGTCTGCGTCGATTCGATCTCGGACGCGTTCGATCTCTTTTGGGGAGAAAAGCGCTCAGCCGCGGTCGTGGAGAGTGACGTGGTAGCCGTCGGGGTCGGCGAAGGTGAACGTCCGGCCGAACGGGCCGTCGATCGGCGCGGCGACGATGGTGTGACCGCCGGCGGCGAGAGCGTCGTGGATGGCCTGGACGTCTGTTGCGTGCAGCCAGATCGCGGCACCGATGCCGGGCTGGGCGATGGAGGCGAGATCGGTGCCGGGCACGACGTCGCGGAGTGCGAACGCGATCGGCTTCGTCTCGAAGACGACGGCGTGCGGAGGTCCGGCCGGCGAGCGGACGAGACCGAGGTACTGCTCGTAGAACGCCCGCGAGGCGTCGAGGTCGCGCGCCTGGAGTGAGATGAAGTCGGGACCGGTGACGGCCATGGTGCTGCTCCTTCTGGTCGTGTCAGCTTTCTGACACGCACCACGCTATGTCAGAATGCTGACATGGGTCAAGACGGGGTCGAGCTCGAGACGTCACTGGGCTACCTGCTGAAAGAGGCGTCGAGCGTGCTCCGCGCGGCCATGGAGGAGGTGCTGCGGCCGCTCGGGATGAGCGTGACGCACTACGCCTGCCTCGAATTGCTGGCGCAACGACCGGGCCTGTCGAACTCCGAGCTCGCCCGGGGCGCGTTCGTGACCCGGCAGTCGATGAACGTGCTGCTGCAGGCCCTGGAACGGGACGGCTACGTGATCAGGCCCGCGGAGGCACCCGTCGGCAAGGTGCTCCCCACCCGGCTCACACCTCGCGGACGGCGGAGCCTCGAGAAGGCGAGCGCGGCGGTCCGGTCCGTCGAGGACAGAATGCTGGGCGGCATGACCGAGACCGAGCGGTCGGACGCGTCGCGGATCCTGCGGAGCATGATCCGTTCCCTGCGCGACGGCGCATAGCTCGTTGCCGGGAAACACCGATCAGGCGCTGGACCGGTGCACCAGCGAGGTCGGCAGCAGAAGCGACATCGGCAGGTTCTCGTCGCCGGCCAGCTCGGCCAGCAACCGCCACGTCAGGGTGCGGCCGAACAGCTCCACGTCCTGCCGCACGGTGGTGAGCGACGGCACCGCGGTCGACGCCAGCACGGAGTCGTCGAAACCGACCACCGCCACGTCGGCGGGAATCCGGTAGCCGCGCGCCTGGAGCACCCGCATCGCGCCCAGCGCCATGATGTCCGCCGCCACGAACACCGCGTCGAGGCCGGGTGCCCTGCGCAGCAGTTCCTCCATCGCGAGCGCGCCGCTCTCGGGCGTGAAGTCGCTGTGCACCACGAGTTCCACGCTCATGCCGTGTTCCGCGAGCCCGCACCGCCACCCGCTCAGCCGGTCCATGCCGACGGCCATGTCACGCGGGCCGGCGATCGTGGCGATCCTCCTGCGGTCGAGCGAGACGAGGTGGCGCACCGCCTCCAGCGCGCCGGTGAAGTTGTCCGAGTCGACGAACGGGACGGAGCCGCCCGCGAGCGGACGGCCGCCCACCACGATGGGCAGCCCCGCCTCGTGCAGCTTCCTCGGCAACGGGTCCTCGCCGTGCAGGCTCACCACGAGCGCGCCGTCGACGTGACCGCCGGTGAGGTAGGCGACCTGGTCCTCACCGTCGGCCGGTTGGTTCATCATCAGCAGGAGCTGGATGTGCCGCCCGGCCAGTTCGGCGTGGACACCGCGCAGGACACCGGAGAAGAACGGGTCGGCGAGCACGCGGCTGCCCTGCTCGGAGATCACGAGTGCGATCGCGTCGGCCCTGCTGCCCGCCAGCGTCCGCGCGGCGTGGTTCGGGCTGTACCCGAGCAGCCCGATCGCCCGGTGCACCGCCTGGCGGGACCGTTCGCTCACGTACTTCTCGCCGTTGATCACCCGGGAAACCGTCGACTTCGACACCCCGGCCATGCGCGCGACCTCCTCGATGCGCGGGCCGGGGCGCCGACTCCTGCCTTCCGTCACGAGACCGCGACCAACGCGTTGTCGCGGGCCACTCGGGCGAACCACCTCGCACTCATCTTCGGCGTGCGGGCCTGAGTGGCGTAGTCGACGTGCACGATGCCGAACCGCTTCGCGTACCCCTCTGCCCACTCGAAGTTGTCCAGCAGCGACCAGCAGAAGTACCCGCGGAGATCGACCCCCGCCCTGATCGCCGTGTGGGCGGCGCGCAGGTGTGAGGCGATGTAACCGGTGCGGTCCACGTCGTCGATCGCACCGTTGCCGGAGAAGTCGTCGCGGAACGCGGCGCCGTTCTCGGTGATGTAGAGGGGAAGCCGCGGGTAGTCGTGGTGCAGCCGCAGCAACACGGCGGTGAGCCCGTCCGGCCGGACCTCCCAGTCCATGTCGGTGCGCGGAGCGTCGCGCCGGGGGAACGACGCGTGCCGCACGCCGACCCACGGGGACGGGCCTTCGTCGCTGCCGTTGGGGGAGGAGCTGACGTAGTGCTCGGTGTAGTAGTTCACGCCGAGCATGTCCATGGGCGCCGATATCACGCCGAGGTCGCCGTCCAGCACTCGATCGCCGAACCCGAACGACTCGAGGTCCGCCATGATGTCCGCGGGGTATTCGCCGCGCAGCAACGGGTCGAGGAAGATCCGCTGCTGCAGCCCGTCGAGCCGGCGCGCGACGTCGAGGTCCGCCGGGTTGCCCAGGTCGACCGGGATGATCGGGTACATGTTGAGGGTGATGCCCACCTTGGCGTCCGGTGAGGCCGAGCGGATGGCGTCGGTCGCGAGCCCGTGCCCGAGCAGCAGGTGGTGCACCGCGGCGACGGCGTCGCTCGGATCCGTGCGGCCCGGCGCGTGGATTCCGGCCGCGTAGCCGAGGAAGGCCGAGCACCACGGCTCGTTCAACGTCGTCCACGTGGTGACGCGGTCACCGAGCGCCTCGACGGTGGCCGTCGCGTAGTCGGCGAACCGGAACGCGGTGTCGCGCGAGGCCCAGCCGCCGGTCTCCTCGAGCTTCTGCGGGAGGTCCCAGTGGTAGAGCGTCGGCCACGGCACGATGTCGTGCTTCAGCAACGTGTCGATCAACCGCCGGTAGAAGTCGAGCCCGGCCTGGTTCACCTCGCCGCCGTCCGGTCGCACCCGCGGCCAGGCGATCGAGAACCGGTAGGCCTTGAGGCCCAGGTCCGCCATCATCGCGACGTCCTGCTCGAAGCGCCGGTAGTGGTCGGCAGCCGGTTCACCGCAGTCGCCGCCGACGACCTTGCCGGGCATCCGGCAGAAGACGTCCCAGATGGAGTCGGTGCGGCCGTCCACGCCGGTCGCACCCTCCACCTGGAACGCCGCGGTCGCGGCACCCCACAGAAAACCCTGCGGGAAAACAATGTTCTCCATTTTCACCCCTTGACGGCGCCCTGCATCACACCGGCGACGATCTGCCGCCCGAGCACGATGAACACGATGAGAACCGGGACGGTCGCGAGCGTCGTCCCGGCGAGCACGAGCGAGTAGTCGACGTAGTAACCGCTTTGCAGCTTCTCCAGTGCGACCTGCATCGTCGGGTTGTCGGCGTTGAGCACGACGAGTGGCCACAGGAAGTCGTTCCAGGACTGCATGAAGGTGAACACGCCCAGCATCGCGGCGGCCGGGCGTGCGGCCGGCAGTGCGACGTGCCAGAACGTTCGCCAGAGACTGCAGCCGTCCATCCGGGCCGCCTCGACGAGTTCGTCGGGGATGGCGTCGACGAGGTACTGCCGCATCCAGAACACGCCGAACGCCGTGACGAGGTTCGGCACGATCACGGCCTCGAGTTCGCCTGCCCAGCCGAACTCGGCCATCGCCATGTACAGCGGGATGATCCCGAGCTGCGTCGGCACCGCGAGCGTCGCCACCACGAACAAGAACAGCACGCCCCGGCCGCGGAAGCGCAGCTTGGCGAAGGCGAACCCGGCGAGGGTCGACAGCAGCACCACCGAGAACGTCACGGTCCCGGAGACGATGAAGCTGTTGCCCAATGCCTTCCAGAACGGGATGGTGTCGATCACCCGTGCGGCGTTGGAGAAGAAGTTCCCGCCAGGGATCAGCGTGAAGTCACCTGTCAGCACGGAGTTGTCGCGGCTCGCGACGAGGTACGACCAGTAGAACGGGAACGCCGAGCCGAGCACGAACGCGCCGAGAAGCCCGTACACCAGGAAAGAAGGTCTGCGGCCGGTCATCGCACCGCCCTCCTGGTGACGAGGAAGTTGAGTCCCGCGACCGCGATCACGATCAGGAACAGCACCCACGCGATCGCGGAGGCGTAGCCGAGGTCCAGGCTCTGGAACGCGGACTGGTAGAGGTAGAGCACGACGGTCTGGTACTGGTGCTCCGCGCCGCCGCCGCTGCCGCCGGAGGGCTCGAACAGCTTCGGCTCGGTGAAGATCTGCAGACCGCCGATCGTCGAGGTGACGACGACGAAGATCAGCGTGGGCTTCAGCATGGGCAACGTGATGCTGAAGAACCGGCGCAGCGGTCCCGCGCCGTCGACGAGTGCGGCCTCGTGCACCTCGCGGGGGATCGCCTGCATGGCCGCGAGCACGATCAGCGCGTTGTACCCGGTCCACCGCCAGTTCACCATCGACGCGATGGCGACGTGGCTGCCGAACGTGTCGGCCTGCCAGTCGATCGGGCTGATGCCCACCGCCGAGAGGATGTTGTTCACCAGTCCGTACTGCGGCCCGAACAGGTTGCCGAAGATGATCGTCAGCGCGACGAGGCTGGCGACGTAGGGGAGCAGCACGCCCATCCGCCAGCCGGTGCGAGCCCGCAGGTTCTCGTTGAGCAGCGCCGCGATCGCCACCGCGATGACGATCTGCGGGGCGCTGGAGAGCACGAAGATGCTGAACGTGTTGAACAGGGCGTTCCAGAACTGCCCGTCCTCGAACAGGGTCCGGTAGTTGTCCAGTCCGATGAACGCCGGTTCGTCGGCGCCCACCTCCCAGTCGAAGAGCGAGACGTAAGCCGTGTACAGCAACGGGAACAGCCCGATCGTGCCGAACAACACGAAGAACGGCGCGACGAACAGGTACGGCGAGACCTTGGCGTCCAAGCGGTTCAGCCGGTGCTGCCGCGGCGGCCGCGGGGGAGCCTCCTCGGCTCGCCCGCGGCCGTCCTTGGTGAGAACGGCGGTCACTTGGCCGCCTTCTGTGCGCCCTCTACGGCGGCGTGCCACGCCTCCTCGGCGTTCTTGCCCTGCTCGACCGACTGCAGCGCCGGGCTGAACACGGTCTCCTGGATCTGGCCGTCGGCAGGACCCTTGTACTGCGCGGCCTTGACCTTCTTGGCCTGGGTGGCGAACAGCGCACCGGCCTTGACGTCACCGAAGTAGGCGTTGGTCTGCTCCAGCAGTTCCGGCGCGTCCAGTGCCTTGACCTGGCTGGGGAAGGTGCCCTTGGCCTTGAACGCCTTGATCTGCTGCTCCGGCGCGGTCAGCCAGGCGGCGAGCTCGGCGGCCTTCTTGGCGTTCTTGCTCTGCTTCGGCACGGTCAGGTAGGAGCCGCCCCAGTTGCCACCGCCGTTGGGGAACGCGTCGGCGACGGCCCACTTGCCCTTGTTCTCCGGACCGGCCTGGGACTCGACGACGCCGAGCATCCACGACGGGCAGGTCTTGGTGGCGAACTTGCCGAGCTTGAACCCGGTGTTCCACTCGTTGCTGAACGCCGCGAGCCTCGCCGACTGTCCCTTCGCGACGGCCGCGGTCACCGCGGTCCAGTCCGACTTGATGTCGGTGTTGGTGTCCACGACCAGCTTGTCGGACTTGTCGTAGTAGCCGGTCTCGTGCTGGTTGTGCATGGCGTTGAACACCTGTGCGGCGCTGTCGAACCAGGCGACGCCGGGGACCTTGGCGATGAACTGGTCACCCGCGGCGAAGTAGCTGTCCCACGTGGAGAACAGCGCCTTGACGCCCTCCGGGTCCGACGGCAGCCCGGCCTGCGTGAACAGGTCCTTGCGGTAGCACATGGCGAGCGGGCCGATGTCGGTGCCGTAGCCGATGAGCTTGCCGTCCTTGGTGGTCATGGCTTCTGTCTTCCACTTCAGCCAGCGGCCGTCCTCGATCTTCGGGCCGATCTCCCCGAGGTCGTTGAACTGCCCGGCCTTCGACATCACCTGGCTGAGGTAGCCCTCCTCGACGCCTTCGACGTCCGCGAGACCGGACCCGGCGCCGAGCTTGGTGAACAGGTTCTGGTGGTGCGGCTGACCCTGGCCTGTCTTGCGCTGTGTGATCTTGACGTCCGGGTGCGCGGCTTCGTACTCCTTGAGCAGATCCTCGTACCCGAACTCGTTGAACGTCGCGATCGTCAGCTCGGTCTTGCCGTCAGCGGACTGACTGGCCCCGCCCGATCCGCATGCGGTAGTGGCGGCGGCGGACACGGCGGCGCAGATCAGCACGCTGACCCAACGGTGTCGCACGGGAGAACTCCTCTGGTCTCGGCGGGCGGTTTCTGGGAGCGCTCCCAGGTGCCGTGGAGTGTCGCGCCGGTGTCCAGAGTGTGTCAAGACTCACGCTGGGCGATACCAGGCGGTTTCGCGCACGCCGAACCAGGTGACCTCGCTGTTCTCGCGAGAGTCACGGTTAGGAAACCTGGGAGCGTTCCCGGAACGATGACGTGCCGGTTACGCCATCAGCCGGAGGCGACGTGACGACTCAGGCGCTGGCGCGGCGCACCAGGGAGGTCGGCAGCAGCAGTGACGGCGGCAGCCCGTCCTCGCCGGCGAGCTCACCCAGCAGCCGCCAGGTCATCGTGCGGCCCAGTTGCTCCACGTCCTGGCGGACCGTGGTGAGCGCCGGGGTCGCGGTCGAGGCCAGCAGGGAGTCGTCGAACCCGACGACCGCCACGTCCTGCGGGATGCGCTTGCCGCTGGCGTGCAGCACCTGCAGCACGCCCAGGGCGATGATGTCGGCCGCGGCGAACACGGCGTCGAGATCGGGTGCGCGGGTGAGCAGTTCGGTCATCGCGCGGGCACCGCTCTCCGGCGTGAAGTCCGCTTCCGCCACCAGGTCCGCGGCCAGCTTCGCCTCGCCGAGGCCGCGCCGCCACCCGCTGAGCCGGTCGAGCCCAGCGGCCATGTCGCGCGGACCGGCCACCGTCGCGATCCGGCCGCGTCCCAGCGACACCAGGTGGCGCGCCGCCTCCAGGCCGCCGGTGAAGTTGTCAGAGTCCACGAACGGGACCGAGGCCGCGCCGAGCGGGCGGCCGCCGACGACGACCGGGATGCCGATCTCGTGCAGCCGCTGGGGCAGCGGGTCGTCACCGTGCAGGCTCACCAGCAGTGCTCCGTCGACGTGGCCGCCGCCCAGGTAGTCGACGAGGTCGTCGTGGTCCTCCGGGCGGCTCAGCATGAGCAGCAGCTGGGTGTGCCGCCCGGCCAGCTCGGCGTGCACCCCGCGCAGGATCCCGGCGAAGAACGGGTCACCGAGCACCCTGCTGCCCGCTTCGGAGATGATCAGCGCGATGGCGTTCGCCTTGCTGCCCGCGAGCGATCGGGCGGCCTGGTTCGGGCTGTACCGGAGCCGGGCGATCGCTTCGTGCACGGCGTCGCGGGCCTTGACGCTCACGTACGGCTCGCCGTTGATCACCCTGGAGACCGTCGACTTGGACACCCCGGCCAGCCGGGCGACCTCTTCGATCCGCGGGCCGGACCGTCGTTGCCGGTCAATCTCCGTCATGTCGCTCATCGTAGGAGTCAGCGGCCGTCAGTTCGAACACGGGCGAACCCTGCCGCGTGTCGCCGTGAGAGCGCGACCCCGGCACAGCGTTGTGCCGGGGTCGCGGTCGTGGCCGGCCATCGGCCGGTGCTGGGATCGGCGCGGACCGCCCGGGCTCGCAGAACGTTCCGCGCCGAGGTCTGTCAGGGTTCGGCACCCCACGTGAGAACACCGCCGGAGTAGGCGGTGACCCGGTCGAAGTCGCTGAGCGCTGCGCTGACCCGGTAGCTGTGGTCGTCGGCCTGGTCGAAGGAGGACCAGTCGGACTTCGCCACCCGGACCTGGATCTCGCCCGTGCTCGCGCCCGCCGCCAGGCTGCCGGAGGCGAAGGACACCTCGAGGTAGGCGTCCGCGCCCGGACGGGCCGTGGCGAGCTTGACCACTCTTGCCTGGACGTTTGCACAACCGATCTGGGCCCAGTCACACCACACCTGGTAGGTGGCGGCGGGTGCGTCGCCGGTGAACCAGTACCTCGCGGTCGTGGTGGCGAGGCTGACCGGGGTGGTGCCGCGGTTGGTCAGCTGCAGCGTGGCACCGACCTGGTTCGAGACGGCCGCGCCGGTGCCCTTGTGCTGCACCGCGAGCGTGCTTCTGGAACCGGGGAGGGTGCGCGTGCTGACCGGCGTCCCGGCGGCGGAGACGTTGCCGGCCGCGTCCTTCGCGCGCACCGAGAACGAGTATGGCGTGTCCGGCGTGAGACCGGTGACCAGCAGGCTGGTGTTCGCCGACGAGCCGGCGACGGTGGTGCCGCTGAGGACCTCGTACCCGGTGACGCCGACGTTGTCGGTCGCGGCGGTCCAGCTCAGGGTGACGCTGGTGCTGCCGACGTTCGACGCGGTGAGTCCGCTGGGGACGGTCGGCGGCTCGGCGTCGTCGACGACACCGCCGGGTTCCTTGCCCCACAGGGTCTTCCCGTCCTGGCGCAACACGATCCGGTCGGTCTGGGCGACCGTGTTGCCGCTGCCCAGGCCCACGTAGGACCAGTCGTTGGCCGGATCCCACGTGCCGGTGCTGGTGATGCGGAACTGCACTTCCTTGCGGTACGCGGACTGCCCGGCGGGAGCGATGCCCGAACACGGGATCTCCACGTAGTACACCGAGCCGCGGTACTGCGCGGGCGCGCCGGCCGTGCCGCACTGGTTGTAGTTCGTGGAAACGCTGATCTGGCTGGGAGTGGTGGCGCCGTCGAGGGTGAAGAAGTAGCGCAGGGTGCCGTTGAACGTGCGTGCCGGCCAAGCGCTCTTGTTGAGCACGAACGCCTTGATCTCGGTGAACTGGGCGGCGCTCTGGTTCACCGACGCCTGGACGGTCAGCTCGGGACCGTCCGGCGTCTCCGCCACCGGGAAGCTCGCGAGCGGGGTGCCGCCGAACTCCCCGTACAGCCGGGCGAGAGCGCCGGTGAAGCCCGCGTTGTAGTCGAGCGCGACCTCGTTCATCACGTAGTCGCTGCGGCTGTCGGTGTAGGCGTCGTTGTTGGTGCTGGGGCCGCCGACCAGCGCACCGTAGAGCACGTGCCGGCTGGTGACGGGTTCCTGCATGCTGTCGGCCCACGAGCCGTGCGCGGTGCGGTGGTGCGGGTTGCGTGGCGGGTTGGCGCCGAATCCGACCAGGTAGCTGGAGTTGCGCGGGTTGTCGCCGAGGGCGTAGTTGATCTGCCGCACCCCGAAGTCGTGGTACGTCCTGGCACGTGCGCTGTCGCGTGTGGACAGCCAGTCCGAGTAAACCAGTGCGGCGAAAGCGGTGTTGGCGGCGTAGCGCAGTGAGCCCCAGCTGTCGAGCACCGCCTGACCGCCGGGGGAGTACCGCATCCGGTTGCCGTTGTACCCGGTGGTCCAGAAGTCCAGCCAGCGGTTGGCATCGGTGATGTAGGCCTGCTCGCCGGTCAGCTTCGCCATCAGGACGTAGGCGCCGTAGGACTTGTCGTCCCACGCGATGGTCCACTTGTAGGAGCGTTCCGTGCTCTGCGGCTCGGTGCCGAGCTTCTGGTACTCCGCCTTCGCCTTGGTCAGGTAGCTCGCGTCACCGGTCGCGCGGTGCAGCCAGATCGCACCCCACACCAGCTCGTCCTGGTAGCCGCTCCACGAGTTGTAGAAGCTCGCGGCGTCGGTGATGCACGAGCTGTACTTGCCGCGGTAGGTGTCCGCGAAGCTGTAGAGCTGCTTGGCGTGCGTGAGCAGGGTGGCCGCGTAGGCCGGGTCGGTGTCCTTGAAGACCATCGACGCCGATGCCATCGCTGCCGCGTACTCGCCGGCGAGGTCGGATCCGGGACAGGAAGCGTCCACTTTGTACGAGGGACGGGCCATCGGCATGACCTCGGCCGATCCCCACCAGGCGTGGTCCGGGTTGCCGGCGCCGACCTGGCCGTAGACGACGTTCGGGGACGGGTGCGCCTTGATGATCCAGTCCGTGCCCCACCGCAGGTTCGCCATCAGGTGCGGCAACTGGCCGGAACTCGTGTAGGCGCCCCGGTTCTCCACGGCGCCCCAGGCGAGCATCGACATGCTGAACGCGAAGGGCAGCCCGAACTTCACGTGGTCGCCGGCGTCGTAGAAACCCCCGGACAGGTCGAGCCCGACGTCCGAACCATCGCGCAGCGCCGAATCCGCCCGCCAGCTCACGCGGTTGTCCGCCGGCAGCTTCCCCGACCGCTGGGCGTCGTAGAACCAGACCGACTTCTGCAGCGCCTCCGCGTAGTTGAACGCGGGCGCCGCCTCCGCCCGCGGCATCAGCGGGCCGGTCAGCCCCGCGAGCACCGCGACGAGGACGGCTGCCACAGCTCTCGACATGCGACTGTGCACGTGAGCCTCCGAGGACAGGGGTTCGGATTCGGCTGGGAGCGCTCCCAGGTTCGGGACTGTAACGGTCACGAAACCGTCCCGACAGGGGTGCCCGCCGAATGCGTCGGGAAATGCCGACGTTCGGGTCGTGGTCATGGCCCGAACGTCGTCCACGCCTTCTGCCGAATGGCTCTGTGAATGTTTGCGGAGTCGCGAAGAGCCAGGTCGCCGAAGTGTCGGCAGCG
Organism: Lentzea sp. NPDC054927; assembly: GCF_053610285.1. NCBI lineage: Bacteria > Bacillati > Actinomycetota > Actinomycetes > Pseudonocardiales > Pseudonocardiaceae > Lentzea > Lentzea sp. NPDC054927. Next base: position 56,029 of record NZ_JBSGXZ010000017.1, on the reverse strand, counting down.
CAGGATCGCCGTGACGTGAGCCCGTTCGGCGTAATTTTTACGTGGCTGTCACACGTCGACTTCGAGCGTGATTCCGGGGCCTCTCGCTGAGATGGCCTATTGGTGGGAGGAATCGCCTACTGGTCGTGTTCGAAATGGGCCATTTCGGTGGCGCCATTGGACGAGAAGAGTGGGTAGCAGGTGCTTTTTTGATTACCTGAAGTGCAATGTGAGGTTCGCTCCTGTATCGACGATGAGTTCGACGACCTCTTCCCGAGTCGCTGTCGTCATGGTTAAGTCCCGCTTCACCTGGGAACGCTCCCAGGTATCCGGCCCGGTGACGGGAGTGGGACGCGGACCGACACGGTGTGGCGTCGTGGAGGTCACCCTCGCGTCCTCGACGGCGGCCCGCCATCGTGCCGGTCCAGACGGGCATCCCCTCCGGCGTGAGCCGGGAGGGATGCCCGTCAGGAAACCTTCCCCGGTCTAGCGCGCGTGGCGGCGACCGGTGATGCCGAAGAACTCGACGGCGGAGGCGGCCATGCCCGCCGACGGCAGACTGTGCCCGGCGCCCTGGATGCGGTAGGCCTCCACCTGCGTGCCGAAGCGGCTGCGGTTCCAGCCGGGGCGCGGGGTGTCGGTGGACGTCGGTGTCTGGCTCAGGCCGAACACGTTGGTCCACTGCTCGATCTCCTCCTGCAGCAAGGAGTACGGCACGAGGGTGTCGGCGGTGCCGTGCCACAGCTGCATTCGCGGGCGGGGCCCGGTGTAGCCGGGATAGGCCTGCCGGACGGCGTCGCCCCACTGCTGCGGAGTGCGGTTCATGCTGCCGCCGGTGCACTTGCTGCGTCCCGGCGGGAAGTCGGCGGCGTTGGCGAAGCAGTTGAAGGGCACGCCCATGAACGCCGCGCCGGCTTTGAAGACGTCCGGGTACAGCGCGAGCATCTCGTTGGTCATCATGCCGCCCGAGGACGATCCGGTGGCGAAGACGCGGTTCGGGTCACCGCCGTACCGCTGCCGGGCGTAGCTCACCATCGAGACGATCGAGACGGGGTCGCTGCCCCCGCCGCGCCGCTTGGCGGCGTCGGACCAGGTGTCGAAGCACTTGCCGAAACCGGCTTCCTGTTGCGCGCTCGGGTAGATGACGACGAAGCCGTACCTGTCGGCGAGCGACGCGAACTCGCTGCCCGAGTAGAAGCCGGGGCCGGAGCCGCCGCAGCCGTGCATGGCGACCACGATCGCGGGAGCGGCCGGGCGGGAGTCCGGCGCGTAGACGTGCATGCGCATTCGGCCGGGATTGTCGCCGAAAGCGGTCACCTCCACCAGGGACGCGGCGGACGCGTGCGGTGCGAGCACGACTCCGGCGATGGTGATCAGGATGCTGACGAGTGTCGTGAAAGTGGTTCTGCGTGCGGTCATCGTCGACCTCCGGTCAGGGATTTGAGGTCCCCCCGAGGCTCGAACATATTCAGATCCGTGACGGCCGTCAAACTTTCGACGAATGTTGATGGTGAGGCGTTCGACGAAGAACGTCCGGTACTCGGCTAACGTCGAACCGTCAGGGTGGAAGGAGTGTCGAATGTCGGCAGCGGTGCCTCGCCCGGACGGAGTCGTGGCCGTGACCGCGGTCCGGCCGGAGACCGCGGTCCTCGCCCTGCTGGGCGATCACGTGCTGGACCGCGGTGTGGCCGTGTCGACGGTGGGCGTCATCGACGTGCTCGGGAACCTCGGCATCGGCGAGCACGCGACCAGGACGGCGTTGAGCAGGATGGGTCGCCGCGGACTGCTCCGCACGGTCCGCCGGGGCCGTCAGGCGTTCCTCGGGCTGACCGAGCACGGCACCGCGGTGCTGCACGACGGGCAGCGCAAGCTCGACGGCGAGGTCGTCGAACGGAACTGGGACGGCCGGTGGACGTTGCTGACGTTCTCGGTGCCGGAGAGCCGGCGCGCGGACCGGCACGCCCTGCGCACCCGCCTGGGCTGGTTCGGGTTCGGGCCGTTGCGCAGCGGCCTGTGGGTCTCCACGTCGGCGGCTGACGTCTCGGCGACGCTGGCGGAGCTCGATCTGCTGGAGCACGCCGAGGTGTTCCGCGCGGAGGCGACCTCGTGGACCGATCCCGCGCGGATCGCCGCGGAGGCCTGGGACCTGCCGGGAATCGCCGCCGGATACGAGGACTTCCTGCTGCGCTGGGAAGGCAGGGCGTTCGAGCACCTCGACGAGTTGTCCCGGCGGGTCCTGCTGGGCGCGGAGTGGTTGCTGGTGATCCGCCGCGACCCGGTGCTGCCGTCCGTGCTGCTGCCGCGGGACTGGCCGGGCACGCGGGCCGCGGAGGTGTTCCGCACCCTGCGTCAGGGCTGGGCGCGCCAGGCCGGTGAGCTGGCCGCGAGCGCGCTCGACTCCATTGTGGACGAATGAGCGCGGGACGGCCGGTCCGGCCGTCCCGCACCCGGTTCAGCAGGGTGAGTTGGTCTGCGTGAGCAGGCCCATCCGGTAGGGCAGCCGGAGGTAGTCGCCACCCGCGTTGGGATCGATGCCCTGGTAGACGAACTGCAGTCGGCACGGGTTGATGGTCAGTGTCTGGTCGTTGTTCGCGCGGACCATCTCGCCGTGGCTGATGTCGTGCGACCACTCGCCGCCCGGGAAGGTGACGTTGGCGCGGCCAGCGAACGGGTCGTCGTACAGGCCGGAGGCCGCCGTCCAGGGTCCGGTGAGGCTGGTGGAGGTGAAGGACCGGAAGTAGCGCCGCCAGCCGGGGCCGGCCGCCTCCTGGATCAGCAGGTACTGGTCGCTGCCCGCCACCTTGTAGACGTTGGTCGCCTCGAACAGGTTCTCCTTGGTGTCGGACAGGATCAGCTGGGTGTTGCCGAAGCCGTTGGGGAAGTTGCCCAGCGACGTCTGGGCGCGGTAGATGTGGCCGTTGTCGTCACTGAAGAACAGGTGGCAGTTGGTGCTGTCGCAGATGACCCAGAAGTCGATCCACGTGCCGTCGCCCTTGTTCTGCTTGACGATGTCCGGCTCCTCGGACATGAACGTGCGCGGCGCCGACCACGACCGCGGGTCGGCCGGGTTGGTGCTGGTCGAGTAGGTCGGCACGGGGGTCTGGTAGACCAGGTACCACAGGTTCTGCGGCGCGAAGTAGAACACCTGCGGCGCGGCGCGATAGCCCTGCCCGACCGCGGAGGACGTGTCGAGGTAGGTGTGCGGCGCGGACGCGGCCTGCGACCAGTCGCTGAACGCGTAGTGCACCAGACCCCACCCGGACGGGCCGGCCGTCGTGGCGTAGACCTGCCATTGGTCGTTGTACCGGATGACCGAGAAGTCCTTGACCGCCAAGGCTTCCGGGTGCTGGGCGTCGGGCTTCGGGCCGGCCAGCGGACCGCTCGAGGACCACTGGAACCTCGACGGCAGCGAGCCCGTGGTGCCGACGCGGACGAGCCGCCACTGCTGGTTCACCCCGCCCAGGTCCGAGTACTGGACGACGCCGGTCCCGTCGGCGGCCGAGAAACCCGGCACCTCGACGGCCTTCCCGCTGTTGCGGTTGACCAGCCGCACGTACCCGTCGGGGGAGTCCGCCAGCCGGAACTGCTGGTTCACGCCACCGTGGTCGGTCCACTGGTTGACGGCGGCGTTGTCGGCCGTCGACCACCCGGACACGTCCAGGATCTTGCCGGAATGCCGTGCCTTCAGCCGGTAGTAGCCGCCACCGGAGTCCACGAACTGGAACTGCTGGTTGGTCCCGTCGTGCCGGGCCCACTGCGTGACGGCGGCACCGTCGGCGGTGCTCGCGCCCGACACGTCCAACGCCTTGCCGCTGTTGCGGTTCACCACGACGTACCACGCACTCGTGTCCACAGTGGCCGCCTGCGCTCCCGGTGCACCCGTCGCGATCAATGTGCCGGCCAGCAGGGTCAGGACCGTGCCGATCACCGTTGTTCGACTGCCCATGTTCACCATCTTCCGTGATTGTGGCGGGACAGGATGTGAACGCTAACTTCGGCTGAGCGCGAACCGCAAGACTCTGCAATGCCCGAAGAAGTACTGAGTGGTACTCACGTGAGTCGAGTTCGACGAATTCGACTTCCGTTGTTGACTTCGCTTTGGTGCGCCTCCAATGTGAGCGCTAACAACACTAGTGCCGCTCTCATCGAGGAGAACGCGATGCTGACCAGGTCACGGCGGCTCATCGCCTGCGCCGCCACGTTGATCACCGCCGCACTGCTGCCCGCCGCGCCGGCGGTCGCGGAGTCCAACGGGGGAACACGGGTCATGCCGCTCGGCGACTCGATCACCGAGGGGACGCAGGTGCCGGGCGGCTACCGGATCGGGTTGTGGCAGCGGTTCGGCGGCGCGAACTACCGCGTGGACCTCGTCGGTTCGCAGTTCAACGGCCCAGGATCGCTGGGGGACCACGACCACGAGGGTCGTCCCGGCTGGCGCATCGACCAGATCGACGCGAACGTCGCCGGCTGGCTCGGCAACACCAGCCCGCGCACCGTGTTGCTGCACATCGGCACCAACGACGTGCTCCAGAACTTCGACGTGGCCAACGCGCCCGCACGTCTGTCGGCCCTGGTCGACCGCATCACCGCGACCGTGCCGAACGCGGACGTGTTCGTCGCGACGATCATCCCGCTGGCCAACGCGGGACAGGAGTCCGCGGCCAGCGCGTTCAACGCCACGATCCCTGGAATGGTGCAGGGCAAGAGGAACGCGGGCAAGCGCGTGCACCTGGTCGACATGCACGCCGCACTCACCACCGCCGACCTGATCGACGGCGTCCACCCGACCGCCACCGGCTACGACAAGATGGCCACCGCCTGGTACGCGGCACTGCGCTCGGTGCCGGGCAGCATCGGCGATCCCGCGGCCGGCCGGCGGATCATCGGCGTGCCCTCTGGCCGGTGCGCGGACGTTCCTGGGGCGACGACCACCAACGGCACGCAGGTCCAGCTGTGGGACTGTCACGGCGGAACCAACCAGAACTGGACGTACACCTCCGGCAAGGCGCTGGTGGTCTACGGCTCGAAGTGCCTGGAGGCCTCCGGCGGGGGAACGGCCAACGGCACCCCGGTGGCGATCTGGGACTGCCACGGCGGTGCGAACCAGCAGTGGAACGTCAACGCCGACGGCACGATCACCAACGTGCTGTCCAACCTCTGCCTGGACGCCAGCGGCAGGGGTTCCGTCAACGGCACCAAGCTGATCCTGTGGGCCTGCTCCGGGCAGTCCAACCAGCAGTGGAGGTCCTGACCGCGGTCGGCCGGGCCGGGGTGACTGAATCTGTCACGCAATGCACCGTTGCGATCTCGGAGGGTGACGAGATAGGGTGAAACTGGGAGCGCTCCCAGATCGATCGCTGTTGCTCGATCATCGGAGAATGGAGGCTCAACCATGCGTATGCGCACTACCTCCGGTTCCGTCACCAGACGTCGAGGCGTCCTCGCCGTGATCGTCGGCATGCTGGCCTGCACGGTCCTCTGGGCCCCGCCGGCCTCGGCGCACGGCACCATCGTCGGCCCCGCGACCCGCGCCTACCAGTGCTGGAAGACCTGGGGCAGTCAGCACACGAATCCCGCTATGCAGCAACAGGATCCCATGTGCTGGCAGGCGTTCCAGGCCAACGCCGACACGATGTGGAACTGGATGAGCGCGCTGCGGGACGGGCTCCGCGGAAACTTCCAGGGGGCCACCCCGGACGGACAGCTCTGCAGCAACGCCCTCTCCCGCAACAATTCCCTGAACACCCCCGGCCAGTGGAAGACCACCAACGTCGGCAGCACCTTCTCGATGCACCTGTACGACCAGGCCACGCATGGTGCCGACTACTTCCGGGTCTACGTCAGCAAGAACGGGTACGACCCCACCACGCAGAGACTCGGCTGGGGCAATCTCGACTTCATCACGCAGACCGGCAGGTTCGCCCCGGCCAAGGACATCACGTTCAACGTCCAGACCTCCGGCGCCTACCGGGGACACCACATCGTGTTCACGATCTGGCAGGCCTCACATCTGGACCAGGCCTACATGTGGTGCAGTGACGTGAACTTCGGTTAGGAGATCCGTCCGATGTGGTGCGTGCCCCCGGTGCTTCCGGGGGCACGCACCCACGTCATCAGTTGGCGACCAGGCGCCAGCGGTTGTCCGCGCTGCCGTTGTCGGAGTCCTGCACGACCTGCGCACCCGCGCTGGTGGAACCGTTGAGGATGCCGAGCAGCTTGCCACTGTTGGCGTTGCGGACCTTGTGCGTGCCGTCGCCGTTGGCGATCAACGTCCACCTGTGGTCGGCGGTGCCGTTGTCCGACCATTGCAGGACACGGGCGTTGTCGGCGGTGGACATGTTCTCCACTCCCAGCACCTTGCCGCTGTGGACGTTGCGCAGCCGCACGTCGGATCCGTCGGTGATCAGCTGCCAGTTGTGGTCGGCGGTCCCGCTGTCGTGCCACTGCACGGCCAGCCCACCGTCCGAAGTGGACATGTTCTGGACGCCCAGCACCATGCCGGTCCCGGCGTTGACCAACCGGTAGCTCGTCGTGCCGCCGCCACCGCTGGCGTTCCAGTAAACGGTGTAGTTGAACCCGTGCGCGTCGTGGAACGGCCCGAGGGGCACCTGCGTGCCGTTTGCCGTCGCGGTGAACGCCAGCGACGACGTGCTGGTGCGGGTGACGGAGCCGATGTCGAGCGAGGGCAACGCGGACAGGCTGCTGTTGCCGTAGTTGCCCGCCAGCACGGCCGGGCCGTAGGTCAGCGCGACGACGTTGGCGCTGTCGTTGGCCGGCTGGGCGATCACGCGCATCGGCAGCCGCAGCGTCACCACGTCGCCGGGCGTCCATGACCGCGTCAGCGAGGCGTAGGTGCCGGGCGTGGTGGTCACGTTCTGCGCGACACCGTTGACGCTGATGGTCGCGCCCGTCGTCCAGGCAGGGATGCGCAACCGCATCGTCCACGACCCGCCCGCGTTGCCGGTGACGGTCAGCGTCGTCGTGTCGCTCGCCGGGTAGGTCGTGCTCTGGGTGACCGTGATGCCGCGGGACGACCACGTCAGCACCGACGGCGTGTACAGGTTCACCGTGAGAGTGGTGCCGCTGAAGAAGTAGATGGAGTCGGCGAGCTTGGTGTTGGTCTCCAGTCCGGTGCCCTGGCAGCACCAGAACGTGCCGTAGTCCGTGCTCCAGTTGCCGCCGCCCCACGCAGGACCGGTGTTGCCCCGCCGGTGGCCGGGGTTGAGGCCGGTGAAGTAGCAGATGTTCCCGTGCGGGTCCGCCGGGTTCTGCTGGCCGATCAGGTGGTTGATCAGCGCGCGCTCGTAGTAGTCGAAGTAGGCCGCGCGGCCGGGATCGGTCAGCCACAGCTCACGGGTCAGCTTGAGCATGTTGTAGGTGTTGCACGCTTCGCACGTGTCGGTGTTGAGGTAGGCGGCGACGGCGTTGGGCGCGCGGAAGTGCTCGGCCTGGCTGTTGCCACCGATGACGTAGGTGTGCGCGCCGATGGTGATGTTCCAGGCGTTGGCGGCGATGTCGCGATACCGCGTGGTCCCGGTCGCCTTGTACTCGCGGGCCGCGCCGATCCACTTCGGCACCTGGGTGTTGGCGTGCAGGCCGTTGAGCCTGTCCTGGTTGGCCGCCAGCGGATCGAACACCGCGGCGTGGTCGAACCGCTGGGCCGCCGTCAGCCAGCGGGAGTCGCCCGTCTGCTGGTACAGGTCGGCGAGCACCGCGTTCATACCGCCGAACTCGGTGCCCAGGACGCTCTGCATCCGGCTGTAGGTCAGCCGGGCGGTGCGCCAGTCCACCCACCCGGCGAGGCGCAGCAGCACGTCCCGCGCCTGGGTGTTGCCCATGTAGCGCCAGGCGTCCAGCAGTCCGGCAAGGGTTTTGTGGAGGGAGTAGTACGACACGGACTTGGGCGAACCGGCCTCCATCGCGTCGAAGTCCGACTCGGGGAAACCCGACAGGTAACCGGTGTTGAACCCGGCCGCCGAGTTGTTCGCCTGGCACTTGGCCAGCTCCGCCACCATGTAGTTCGCCTTGTCCCGGCACGTGGTGTCGCCCAGGACCGCCCACGCCTGCGCCCAGGCGGTGAGGAAGTGCCCCTGGCTGTGCGTGCGGAACGGGAAGTTCGGCGCTTCCCAGCCTCCCAGTGCCGCGGCGCCGTTGGTGGACAGCCGGTGGTTGGCGCGGAAGTTGTAGAGCAGCCGGTCGACGTCGACGAACCGCAGGTACGACAGCGTCCGGTTCTGGTTGTCCAGCCAACGCCCCTGCGTCAGCCGGACCTCCGACAGGTCGAACGGGGAGGCGGACACGCCCGCGTCGCCGCGGGCAGGGGGCACGGTGGCGGCCTGCGCCGAACCTGCCATCAGCGACGGTGCCGTGGCCGCGACGGCGGCCACCCCCGCGGCGTGGAAGAGCGTGCGTCGACTCAACGGTGAGGGCATGAGGATGCTCCAGACACTCGGCTCAACGCAGGATGTTAGCGCTAACTTCAAAGAACTGGCATGGATGTAGTCGAATAGTCGAACGGTATCGCCAAGCGACTGTCAGGGTCCGCTGGCGTGAAGGCATTCGCTGTTAGCGCTCACATGACACGGTGAGTCCACTATGGTCAGTGAGGCGGTCGGGGGCCAGGGCCTGGTCTGGTACTCGCGTGAGGATCAGTCTGGCCACTCCCAGCTGATGCCGATCACACCGGAGTTCATGCCACTCGTCGCCACGTGCACCGCGTGGTGGGCGTTGAGCCGCAACTCGTTCAACCGGTGCTGATCGACGTACAGATCGGCGCGGAAGTAGTGGTGCACCTGGGCAGGCAGCGCGTCCGGGTGGAACCGCACCTCCATCAGGCAGGTGCCCTCGTGCCGGCGGAACGCGTGCGCGAAGTCGGTTCGGGAGTCGGAGGTGGTGTCGTGCAGCTCGTACTCCCAGACCCATGTCTCGCCGGTCTGAAGTCGTTGTCCGAAAAGCAGTTCAGCGGCCAGCACCTGTCCTTCCGGGTGGCGCAGCAGTCGCCCGGCGGCACAGTTGCGCACCGGTACGACACGGACACGATCGATCGCACAGTCCGGTGCGCCGAAGTACCGCACCACCGCTCGGTCGACGTCGTCCCGGCGGGCGCGGGCGAGGCTGCGCACCGTGATGCGCGACGGGCTGCGGTGCGCGTCCACGTCCACCGCGTGTTCGGAGGTGATCACCTCGAGGTTCCAGTCCCGCGCGCCGGGGAGCTCGTCGAGCAGTTCGCCCATCGGGCCGTGGTACTCGTCCACGCCCTGCTGCGGCCGGAACGGCGTGAGGTGGTGGGTGGCGAGCAGGCCCGTCAGGGCGTGGCGGGGCAGGCCGAGGATCTCCTCCAGGACCGCGATGGCACGCAACGAGTTCGGCCGTCGCGGCCATGCCCTGCCGTGTTGCCAGTCGCTGAGGCTGGCCAGCCCGACCCGGATGCCGCGCTCGGCCAGCCGCGACCGCAGCCGGTCGAGCGGCAGTCCGCGTTCGCGGATCGCGGTGCGCAACACGAGATGAAATGGTCCGGTCATCGAACTCCTCGTGCGCTCCACCCTACGGCGGTTCACGACGAGAGGTCCAGACCATCAACGGGCGGGCGGGCATCGTATTCACCAGCCGCGCGGGCGGTTAGCCCATCCGCAGCACCGAAGTTTCGGACTTAGATCCGGCGATTTCGGCCGGTGGACCCTTCTGGGAATTCTCCTTCGACCCCATCGAACGCGAGGTTCCCATGCGAGGACTGGTCAAGGGGCTGCTGGCGGCGGCCGCCGCCGTGACCCTGGCGGGATCGGCCGTCACGACGGCGACGGCACAACCCGATCCGCTGACCCCGAACATCATCGGTGGTGTGGACGCCACCGAGAACTACAGCTTCATGGCCTCGATGCAGGGCAACTCCGGTGGCCACTTCTGCGGCGGCGCCCTGATCCGGCCCACGTGGGTGCTGACGGCCAAGCACTGCATGGCCGGCGAGGTGCCCAGCGGTGTGCAGATCCGGATCGGCAGCAACAACCGCAACTCCGGCGGCACAGTCGCCAGGGTCAGGCGCTGGGTCGACCACAGCAACGCCGACACCTCGCTCGTCGAGCTCACCGCGCCGGTGACCCAGCAGCCGATCTCGATCGCACCGGTCGTGGCCCCCGGCTCGACCGTGCGGCTGCTCGGCTGGGGTGCCACGACGTGCAACCCCGGAGGTGGCTGCGGCGGTGCACCCACCACCCTCAAGCAGGTCGAGGTGCCGGTGCTGCCCGACAGCGCGTGCGGCACCGGCCAGTGGGAGATCTGCCTGGACAACAAGGACGGCAAGAGCGCCTGTTACGGCGACTCGGGCGGTCCGCTCCTGGTGGGCACGCCCGGCAACTGGCGGCTCGGCGGTGACACGTCCGGTGGCCCCGGTGTCTGCGGCACCGCGCGCTTCTACTACGCCGAACTGCAGGGCAGCGTCAACACGTGGATCAACAACGTCGCCGGCCCTGACGGCCCTCCGCCGGGCAACAACCTCGCCCTGAACAAGCCCGCCACGGGCTCGGCCGCCTGCAACGCGAACGAAGGTGCCGCGAAGGCCGTGAACGGCAGCGTCTCCGGTGGCACGACCGACAAGTGGTGCTCCACGGCCGGGACGAAGTCGCTGCAGGTCGACCTCGGATCCGGTCACGCGCTGAAGAAACTGGTCGTCAGGCACGCGAGTGCCGGCGGTGAGTCCGCGACGTTCGACACCAGGGACTTCGACCTGGCCGTGTCGGCCGACGGCACCGCCTGGACGACGGTGGCGACGGTGCGCGGCAACACCAGCGGTACCACCGAGCACGCGATCGGCACCACCGCGAGGCACGTCCGCCTCACGGTGATCACGGGTGCGCAGTCCGGTGGGAACATCGCCCGCGTCTACGAGTTCGAGGCGTACGCGTAAAAGTCCGCCGGCGTCAGCCGCCGAACGCCGAGTCGATCGACTTGGTCAGCTCACCGACCGTCTCGACCAGCGGGGCGACGGGCTTCACCATGTTGTTGAGGCGCACGAGAATCCGCGCGATCACCCCGCGATCCGGCTCGGCCGAGTCCAGCTCTTCCTGCAGCTCCTCGGCAACGGCCTCGGCCGAGTCGCCCGCGTCGCCCGTGTCGTCTGCGCCGGGGAGCTCCGCGCGGTGGCGTTCCAGCAACGTCATCAGTTCGGCCATCAGCTCACCGGTCGCCGCGCCGACGGTGAAACTCTGGCCGTGGCTGATCGCGCGGGCGTGCGAGCCGACGGCCTGGTTGCCGACGTTGCTCACGCCGCCGGACTGTTGGATGCCGTAGTTCGGCGAGCTTTCCGGCACGGTTTCCCCTTGTCTCAAGCCGGTTTCCCGGCGGCTTCGGGTGCGGGGAACCGCACCGTCGCGGTGGCCTCGCTGCCGACGGCCTGGTTGCCCACGTTGCTGACACCGCCGGTCTGGATGACGCCCTGATTGAGGATCGTCATCTGGCGGTTGCGGAACTCGGTGGTGTCCACGCCGTGCTCGTCGAGGAAGTCCAGCAGCGTGGCGAGCACGTGCCGTTCGATCAGCTTGAGGTGCTTGGCGGCGTCGGTCTTCTGGAAGTAGTTGTGGTAGTTGGCGTCCGTGGCCTCCTCGCGGACGCTGAACCGGGCGCCGTAGGGATAGCCGAGGTCCTGCCCGGCGATCGCCCGCTCCACGGTGCGGTGCCGGTTCCACCGCCAGTGGAAGGTGAGGTCGCGCACCACGCGGAAGGGAGCGCGCGGCACCGCGCTGGAGACGCCACTCGCCGCTCTGGCCAGCAGGCGGCCGATCGCGCTCGCGGTGAGCACCGGGCTGATCCGGTCCACGTCGTGGTACTGCTGCCACAACGGACCCAGCACGGTCCGGTCGCACTGCAGGTAGAGCAGCCGCCCGTCGGTGGAGAAGTGCAGGAACGTGCTGGCGACCACCTCGCCGCCCCACGACGGCACCTGCGCGCACAGGTAGTGCCGCGCCGAACCGTGCGGGCGCGCGGCGAGCCGGGCCAGGTCGTCGGCGGGCAGGTGCTGCTGGGGCGCCTGATCGCGCTGGGGCAGCAGCGCCGGATGCATGGTGAGCGCGTTGCCGCTGACGAACGCCCGCTCGGTGAGGAACAGCCCGGGCAACTCGTCAGGCTCCACGCCAACCCCGGCGAGCCGATCCCGGACGTGGTCGACCAGTTCGGCGGTGTCGAGCGGCACCACTTCGTCGGAGTCACTTCGCAGCAACGGCAGCGCGAACGACCACGTCGACACCAGCGGGCCGTGACCGATGAACGGCGTGAAACCGTCGTAGATCGTCACGTTGCCGCGTTCGGCCTCGTCGATCGCCGCCAGCCGGTCAGACAACCACGCCTGGCCGGACGGCAGCGCCGGCGCCTCCTCCGGATGGAATTCGGCACGAGTGAGCCCGCCCAGCAACGTCTGGCGGGTCTGCCACTCACTCCGCACCACCAGCGCGTACATCACCAGGCCCATCAGCAGCGCGAGCCACGGCAGACCGACCAGCCACTCCGCGACCGGCGGCTCCGGCGCCGGACGACTCCGCGTAGCCGCCGGGGCAACGCCCAGCGCGGACACCAGCGACACGGACAACAACAACACAATCGCCAACCCGACCAGGGCGAACACGACATCGCGCAGCCGCCGCGACTCCCCAGCGCGCCGGGCGAGGCTTCCGCCGATCGGCAACACCACCAGCAGCGCGACGATCGTCCACAGTGGAGACAGCACCAACGCCAGCACTGTCGCCCCGAGCAGGCACCAGTCCCGCACCCGCCGTTCCCGAACACCGTCCAGCGCGTGCAACAGCACCGGGCGCAGCGAGAACCCGACCGACGGCGCCGCCGCGTGCAGATCTTCAGTCAGCAGCGCCTTGGTCATCCGCTCGGCGAAGCGCTCGTCGGTCCTGGCCGCAACACACAGGTAACGAGTCGTGTCGTCAGGGGAGAACGCGGTTGGCTGGTTCATCGATCCCCTTCACCAGAACGACTTCGGCGCGTTGACACGGCGTTCCCTGCCGGCGGGAGTCCGGCGCTGCAGGGCGACGACCACACCGAGCACCAGACCGAACAGCACGCCGAACGAGGCCGACGTGGTGAGCTGACCCAGAAAGAAGTCCTCCGGCCGGTCGTAGGCGAGGTACGGAAGAGCGGACCGCGTGTCCAGCAAAGTCACTGCCACCGCCGCGGAGCCCAGCCCGGCGGTCACCGCACTGAGCGTCGTCATTCCGACGGTGGTGATGAACAAGCCCGCGCCACCCGCCGTTCCGCTGACCCAGCGCGGCACCCTGTTGAGCCCGGCGACGGCGAATACCAAGAACAACGCCGTCCGCAGGTTGGCGAACCAGAACAGGAACGGGCCGACGAGCTCCACGTCCACGTGCCAAGCCGGATAGGAGAACATCACGTTGGCGAGCCGGAAGACCGACTCACTGCCGGACAACGCGAAGGCGAGATCCCGGTTCAGCCACGGGTTTCCAACCAGCACGACATAACCGAGCAGCACGGCGACGCCCGGCGCCAGGAAACGCGATAAGTGAGGATCCCCCTGTCCAGCCACACCAGCAACCTAGGTCACCCACCGGTCCCGCGGCGACGGCTGATCGGCGTAGGTGTGCCGAAGAGCTTGCGCCATGTGCGACAACGGGGTGGATCTCACCCAGTTCCGCGCAACGCGCTGCTGACCAGTCGGTCGACCTCACGGACGTGGGCCTCGAACCTGGCGTAGGGGACACCCTCGCCGAGGCTGATGTACTCGAGGTACACGGTGTACTGGCCGTAGCGAGCCCAGAAGACCCATACGGTGCAACCAGGTTCCTTCGCTCCGATGCACGACAGATCGGCAGCGTGAGCACTGATCCCGGCAGGCACCTCGGCGTCACTCGGGTCGGTCGCGTAGTCGTCGCCGAGGCCGTCTTCGGGGTTGTCGAAGCGGAACGCCCACTCGGCCCGCCAGACGCTGTCGTGCCGCTGGACGCCCTGCACGAGGCTCGGTGCCCTACCGCTGCTGTCCCATTCGCGGACGTCCGGCCAACTTCCGTGCACCGTCCACTTCGGATCGCCGTCGACGACAGCAGGCTGGGGGAGCAACAGCCGATCGAGCGCGACGTCGGGGCCGCGCTGCCCGTCGAGAACCGACTGGTACACGACGGTCGCGGTGCCGAGCAGCAGGACCGTCACGCAGGCGAGCCCGAGGGCCGGCCGCGCGCGGCGGCCGGCCCTCGGGGTGTTCTCCGGTGTGTCCGTCACTTGCGCGGCACCACGTGCTTCGCCGCGTCGGGAACGGGTTTGAGCAGGAACAGCTCGGTCAGCCTGGCGCGGATCCCGTAGTCGATGTGGTCCGGTCCCAGCCGGTCGGGGGCGTGCCGCCCGGCGAGGTCGACGCCGATCTGGACCGTGATCACGTCGCCGGGGTCGTTACCGCCCGCCGGTCCGCCTCCCGCCGCGCCCTTCTGCAGATCGTCGCCGGTGAACCCGGCCTGGACGCCGACATAGCCGTAGTGGATGTTGGACCACACGTCGTAGAAGATGCGGTAGGGCTTGCCCGGCACGTCGGAGTACAACGAGTCCGGGTCGCCTTCCGACATGCCCCACTTCTCGCGGATCTTCGGCTTGTGGTCCCACGGGCACAGCTTCTGGCAGACCTGCAGTCCCCAGGAGACCTCGGCAGCCACCTTGGACTGCTGCTGGTCGTACTTCGTCACCCAGAACTCCCACCACGGCGACTGGTACCGCGAGAAGTCCAAGTTCTGTTTGATGCCGCGGACCACCTGCGACTTGGCGTTCGTGACCATCTCGCTGTGGATGTACATCAGGATCTGACAGTACTCGGACTCGCTGACCGTGCAAGAAACCTCCCACGGCGCCTTGTCCCACTGACCGGCGTCGGCCGACGGCGGCAGGGGTTCCGGATCCGTCACGCCACCGCCGCCGTCCGCGATCGGTGCGCCGCCGGTCGGGTCGATCAGCATCGTCGGCCGGTTGAGCACGTAGGCGTAGCTCGACGTGGCCGGCTGCCGCAGCGACGACGGCTCGGGGTCGATGCCGCCGAAGCGGCCAGTCGACGAGTCGTAGACGCGAGCGGGCAGTGCGTAACGGCCGTCCAGCGCGGGGTCGGCGTAGGCGCCGGTGAACCGCAACGGGTTCGTGCCACCGGCCCCACCCGCGGTGCCGTTGTCCCTCGGCTCGCCGAACGCGCCGTAGTCGTACTTCTCGGTCACCGCGCCGGCGGGCGACAGCACGGCGGCGACTCCACCGAGCCAGTCCGGCGCGTACGAGCCGACCCCGTTGTCGAGTGTGGCGAGCGCACCGTGGCCGGGCGCCGGCAGGTACCCGCGGGTCGAGTCCGAGGTGAGCCACGGCCTGTCGCCGTTGACGTCCCAGGACCACGCGCGATCACCCGACGAGATCCGGAGCGCGTCGCCGTCGTAGCGGAAGTCGGTGGTGCGGCCCGCCACGGTGGCCGACGCGAGGGTGTGGTCCAGGTTGTAGCGGAACGTGTCCTTGCCCGCCCTGATCTGGTTGCCCTCGTCGTCGTAGGCGAACGTGCGGGTCGTGTTGCCGGTCTTCTCCTCCACGAGCTGGTCGGCGTCGTCGTAGCCGTACTTGGTCGTGCTCGACCCCATGGTCCCCGTCCTGACCTGGCTGACCCGGTTGCCGACGGCGTCGTAACCGAACCGTGCGGTGCCGGTCGCCGACGGGTCGCAGCCCGGTTGCCCGCCGAGCAGGCCGGCGCCGCCGTAGCAGGCCGCGACGACCCGGTCGGCCTCGTCGTAGAAGTAGCCGGAGGTCTCGGAGGCGTCGCCGCGGGTGGTGATGATCCGGGTCGGGTTGCCGACCGGGTCGCGGGCGATCTGGTACGCGGCGACTCCGTGCGTGTTCATGTCCGCCAG
This sequence comes from Lentzea sp. NPDC054927, assembly GCF_053610285.1. Lineage (NCBI taxonomy): Bacteria > Bacillati > Actinomycetota > Actinomycetes > Pseudonocardiales > Pseudonocardiaceae > Lentzea > Lentzea sp. NPDC054927. The sequence goes on along the minus strand of NZ_JBSGXZ010000017.1, from coordinate 40,178 downwards.
GCGTCCTGCGTTGTCGTACGCCCGCTCGGTGACCAGCCCTGGAGCCGTGGTCCTGCGCAGCCGGCCGGACGGGTCGTACTCGAAGGCGTACGTGACGGGCGTGGTTCCCGCCCTGCCGCCACTGGCGGTGAGCTGGGTCAGCTGGCCGGCCTTGTCGAACCCGGACGACACGGTGGTGCCGTCGGGCCAGGTCCTGGTGGCGACGTTGCCGTCCCTGTCGTAGGTGTAGCCGTACACCTGGTCCCCGCGGGTGACCTTGGTCAGCCGGTCCCGCTTGTCGAACTCCTGGACCCGCACTCCCGCCGGGTCGGCGATGCTGGTCGGCCGGTTGCGGGCGTCGAAGCCGTAGGCGTAGACAGGTCCGTCGACCCCGAGCTGCCGCCGGACCCTGCGGTTGAGCGAGTCGAACGTCTCGATCGTGGTGCGCGCCTTGGCATCTCCACGTCCGGCGTTGACGGTCTTGACGAGGTTGCGTTCCTCGTCGTAGCCGAACACCCGCGTCCGCTCCAGCGGATCAGTGACGGAGACGAGCTGGCCGAGCCTGTCGTGGCGGTACTCGGTCTCCCGTCCCAGCGGATCCTTCCTGCTGACCACGGAACCGTCCGCGCCGTAGCCGTAGCGGGTGGGGTCGTGCCCGTCCGGCCCGGTCACCGCGACGAGCTGGCCGGCGTCGTCGTACTTGTAACGGGTGACGTGGCCGTTGGCGTCGGTGGAACCCGTCACGCGGCTGGTGGCGTCGTACTCGAAACGCGTGGTGTTGCCGAGCGGATCCGTTGTGGCGACGAGGTTCCCGTCCACGTCGTAGCTGTACCGGACGGCGAACGCCGACGGATCCGCGCCCGGTGCGTTGCCCCGCGGATCGGTCTTGGTCACCACCCGGCCGTCGTCGTTGTAGGACCACGTCGTGGCGCCGCCGGTCATCGACACCTTGCGCAGCGGGTTGCCCGCCGAGTCGTAGACGACCTTCGACTCGCCGCCACCCGCCGTCCTCACCGCGGAGGGACGGCCGTTGGCGTCGTAGTCGAGGTCGGTCCTGTTCCCCAGCGGGTCCACTGTGGACGTCACGTTGTCGGTGTTGTCGTGGCGGATCGTGGACTGGTTGCCGAACTCGTCGGTGGCGGTCTCCCTGCGGTCCAGCGCGTCGAACCCGGAGTCCACGTCGGCGGAACCACCACCGGGGTAGGGACGGGACGTGCGCACCAGGTTGCCGTTGTTGTCGTAGAAGTACCGGGTGGTGAACTGCGCGGGGTCGGCGCCCGGTGCGTTGCCCCGCGGCGACACCGTGGCCGCGAGCTGACCCCGGTGGTCGTAGGTGTACGTGGCCCGGTTGCCTTCCGCGTCGACGCGGGAGATTTCCCGGCCGGCGGGGGAGTATCCGGTCTTCGTGACGCTGCCGCGCGGGTCGATCACCGAGATCCGCCTGTTCAGCACCTTGGCGTAGGTGTAGAGGGTCGTCCTCTCCAGCGGGTCGATGCTGCGCACGAGCTGGCCGGCGTTGTCGTACACGTTCTCCTGCGCACGCTCGTGGCCGGGCGAGTGCACCGTGCGGACGCGGTCGAGCGCGTCATAGCCGTACTTCGTGGTGAAGTCGTGCGGGTTCGCGCCAGGAACATTGCCGCGCGGCTTCGTCTCGCTCAGCCGCCGCCCTGCCTTGTCGTAGGAATACGTGGTGCGTGCACCGGTGGGCGTCGTGCGCGCCACCATGTTGCCGGCCTGGTCGTAGCCGAAAGTGGTGACCTTGCCGCGAGGATCGGTCATCCGCGTCACGAGGCCACGGCTGTCGCGCTGGTAGACGGTCTTGTCGCCGGATGCGGCGGTCTCCTGTTCCACCTCGTCGTACGGCGAGTGACCGAACGCCGTCGTGTGCCCTTCGCCGTTGGTCAGCGACGCCGGGTTGTTGCGCCCGTCGTAGGTGGTGCGCTCGGTGAAGGAGAACGGTTCCGGCGCGGTGGCCGAGGTCCTGTTGCCCGCCGCGTCGAACCCGCGTTCGCGCTGGTTGCCCCGTGCGTCCACGGTCAGGCTGGGATCGAGCGCGGCGGAGTAACGGGTGTTGACCGCGTCACCGTTGCCGTTCTGCGTGTACACGAGAACGTTGCCGCGATACCCGTCGAAGAACACGACCCCGTCGGGATCGGTCGTCTTCGACTCCTGACGTCCGGCGTCCCACTCGAACGTGGTCCTGGCACCGTCCGCGGCCGACTGAGCCACGACCCGGCCCGCCGCGTACTCGTTGGTGATCTGCGCGTGGCCACGGGGATCGACGACTTTCACCAACACCCCGCCGGCGTAGACGTGCGACCAGGTGTTGCCCTGTGCGTCCTGCACCGCCGACAACCGGCCGTCCTCGTAGCTGTACTGGGTCTTCCGCCCGTCCGGCAGCGTGATCCTGCCGACCAGCCCGGCCGCGTTGAGCGAGACCACCACGACCCGTCCCGCCGCGTCGGTGATCCGCCACTCCGCAGCGGAGTGTCCGATGTGGACGCCGTGCCCGCGGGCGTTGGTGATCGACGTCAACCGCCCGGAAACATCGAACGCGTACACGATCTGGCCAGGCGTCGTGAGCCGCCACGTGTTGTCCGGCAACGCGGTGAGCGTCGAACGCACACCGGGTGGTCGCGCATATGAACCGTCGGCGTTGCGCGGGTAGGTCACCTGCGCGCCATCCTCTGCGCGTACCGTCACCGACGTTTCGCCACTGGCGGGTGGGAACACGCGAACGTCATAGGTCCACGCCCACCCCTTGCCCATCGTCCCCGAACCCTGGTTGGCCGAGGAGTAAGTCCTCTTGACCTGGAACGGAACCGCGAAGGACGCCATCTGGAAGTCCTGCTGCGACCAGTGGAACGCGCCCGTCGCGGTGTTGACCCCGGCACCCCGCACGGACTGCCCCGGCACGGACGCCGCCAGCGCGTTCGGGCAGCCACACCCGGCCGCCTGTGGCGCGGGCATCTCGGGCGGCACGGCGGTCTGGCGTGCCACCGCCTGGTTGGACGGCGCCGAGACGACCTCACTGCCGTCCTGACGTGCAACGGTGATCGTCACGGAATACCGCTTGCCCGCCACCAGCGCCCACCCCGCCGCGGTGCCGAACGCACGGCAGAACCGGCGCGGCTCACCACACCTGGGCAGCTCCGACGTCGGCTGGGACTGCTGCTCCTGACCCGTTTCCGGATCCAGGACGGTGGCGCGCCACTCCCGCCACGAATCGGTGTCCGTGCCGTTGAAATAGACCACGAGTGACGTGTCGCCGAGTTCGAAACCTGATCGTGCCAGCACTTCCTCCGCACCACCGACATCGGCGGCACGCCTCACCGCGGCCGGCTTCGGATCACCTTGTGCGGCAACCAGCGGCGGCGTGATCGGTGGCCTGTCCCCAGTCTTCCCGCCGTGGAATGGCAATGCCTGCGGCGGTAGTGCCCGTTGCTGTGGCGCGGCCCCGGCAGGTGCGTTGACCTGCGGCGCTGCCGATGCATACGGTAAGGCCACAATGGACTGTGATAAGAGCGCAAGCGCGCAGAACAACACGAGATGGCGCATGAGTGAATCCCCCAAGAGTCACATGCTTTCCCCCCATCTCGGACCATACGCCCCGAGTTCACGGCCGGTACCGTCATCTGGACCTAACGGCGTGGCTCGCACGGGTGAAGGTCAAGACTTGAAACGGCGGCCAATGTGGACACAGGCGAAGTGCCGGTTGCGGAAAATGCTCCGCAACCGGCACCGTTGTTGTGGCGCGGCTATCCGCTGACCGAAGCCGAGAAGTTGTCGACGGCGAGGCCGGTGCCGCCGTTCCACGGCTCGAACCCGGCCTGGATGCTCGTCAGATACCAGGAGCTGGTGATCGCCCCGCGGGCGCGCACGTCGTTGATGAAGTCCAGCACGCTGAACGACCAGGAGTTGATCGGCGACGGCGCGACGTAGGAGATGACGTTGTTGCCCCCGTTGTTGCCGCGCCACACCTGCCAGCTGCGGCCACCGATCGAGGTGGTGCCCACGGCGCTGCCGATGGGCTGGATCGGGCCCTGGCGGTTGAACCAGATCATGATCTCCATCTGGTTCACGCCGTTGGTCTTGGGCGTGGGGTCGAGCCAGATGTCGTAGGAGGCGTTGTATGTGCCGCCGGCGTAGCGGTACGAGATCGACGAGGTGGCGCTGCGGATGCGGCTGACCTGCATCGGCAGGCTGGAGCCAGGGGAGCAGTTGGTGTAGTGGCAGCCGAGGAACACCGACGGGTACGACACCGGTGCCCCGTTGGTCGGGCTCGAGCCTTGCTGCGAGGTGATCTGGAAGCCGGTCGACTTGACGTTGATGCACTGCTGAGCCGAGGTGCCCCACCGGTTGTTCTGGACCACGTAACGGCCCTGGATGGTGGTCGACCCGTACTGGTCGCAGATGGTCGTGTCGGCCTGGGCCGGACCGGCGGCCACGACGATGGTGCTCGCTGCCAGCAAGCCGGCAGCGGCGAGGGCACGGAGAGTCCTTCGCATGAAAACTCCTCTCACAGGGGTTCTGGGAGCGCTCCCAGAGTACCCAGCTGTCAACAGGCGAATCCTGGGTTCTTCCCTCGGAGTTCCGTGACGCCTTCGCCGGCATGCGTCACGGTCGTCGCCCCGCAGCGCTTCCCGCCCGGTCGTCGGTCCGATGTGGACGGTCTGGTGGGCGAACGCCAGTCCGCTGATCCGAACCTTCGCAATACCTTCACAAAATGCCGCGCCTTCCTGTGTCATGATCGCTCGTATGAAACCTGGGGGCAGAATCCTCGCCTTGTTGGCCGTGCTCGCGGGCTTGACCGTGAGCCCTACAGCATCCGCAGAACCGTTGTGCGACAACGGACTTCAGTTCACCACCACCGACGGCGACGCCGCGATGGGCTTGCGGGTTCTGCAGGTGCAGGTGCGCAACTGCGGCACAGAACCCTTGCAGCTCAACGGCTATCCGCAGGTGCAACTGCTCGATGTAGAGCGGCAGCCGTTGGTCGTCGACATCCTCGAGGGGTCGGGCGGTATCTCCTTCGTCGAGGGCTTCAACGACCCGCCGCAGCCGATCACGGTGCAGCCGGGGGAGACCGCGAAGACCGCGTTCATGTGGAAGAACACGAACACCGGCGAGGTGCCACCGCAGCTCGGCTGGTACGCCGACATGGCGGCCGCGCCAGGTGGCGCCTGGTACGAACTGGCGCCGCTGCCGCCGAGGACGAGCATGCACATCGACCTGGGCACCACGGGACGGATGGGCGTGCAGGCCTGGCATCGCTAGTTCGGTGTTCGTGATGGTCATCGGGGGCGAGGTCGAACAGGTCCACGTCTCCGCTGACCATCACGGATCATTTTCGCGTCAGCGCGGTTGGAGCTGCCGGCCGAGCGCACCTCGCCCCCGCTAGAGCCAGTCGTGGCGCTTGTAGGTCGGGGAGAGGACCCCGAAGCCGAAGTAGTCGGTGGTGGACAAGCTGTCGAGGAACTGGCGAGTCGAGTCGGCGAGCGGTTCCTCGTCGAAGCCGTCGAGCCGCACGACCCGGTCCTCGCCGGCGGCGAGGTCGGCGGTGTGCCAGCCGCACATGTCCCTGTTGTCGCTGCGGGCGAACACGATGACGTCGGCGGTCGGTGCCAGATCTTCCTCGTCGTCCTCGTCGATCAGGTGCTCGATGAGCTCCCGGTGCGTGCACATGCCGTCCGGCGCTTCGAAGTGCAGGAAGCCACCGAACGTGCCGACCCCCGACCGCAGGTAGAGCTCGGCCAACGCGTCCGGCAGCGGCGCCCCGTGCTTCTCGCCGAACGCGGCGATGTCAGCTGCCGTGACAACGCCACCGGTTCCGGACACCGACACCCCAGGCCACATGGCGGGCCAGCCTACCCCGATCCAGGCGGTGATCCAGCAGCGCGCAGGACATGGTCCCTGGTGCACAAGCGATTGGCATGAGAGTACGAAACCGTTGATCGCTGAGTAACAGCCCTTCCGAGCCCTGCGATGATCGGCACATGGCGGATCTGACCGGGCATCCTGGGCTGGTGCCACTGCTGGACGGCTATCAGTTCGACGTGTTCCTCAGCTACCGCAGATCCGGGCCGGGGAACGCGGCGACGTGGGTGCGCAACCACTTCCACCGCATGCTCGAAGACTGCCTCGCTGACGAGCTCGGCCGCACCGCGGTCTTCATCGACTCGGCAGTCGAGACCGGGGCGATGTGGCCACCGTTGCTGCGGGAAGCGTTGGCGCGCAGCAAGATGCTCGTGGCCGTCTGGTCGCCGCCGTACTTCCACTCGCCGTGGTGCCTTGCCGAGTGGCGGGCGATGGAGGCGAGGGAGCGGGCGCTGGGCGGGACCGCACGGCTGGTGTACCCGGTGCGGTACTCCGACGGGGACAACTTCCCCGACGACGCGAAACAGCGGCAACACTTCGACGTGCGCGGGGTGTCCAACCCCTTCCCCTCGTTCGGCGGCTCGCACAGGCAGTCAGATCTGTTCGACACGGTCCGGGTTATCTCGGGTGAGGTGGCCAAGGCGATCGCCGCCGTGCCGCCGTGGCGAGCGGACTGGCCGCAGTGTCAGGTCCCCGATCTGACGGCCGCGCCGAAGCCGGCTTTCCCGGTGTTCCAGCCATGATCGTCACCTTCACCGCCCAGCGGCCCGACGACACCGCGCCGATGATCGCCGCACTCCTCGCACGCTGGGGCTACCCCATCCTGTACGTCGACTGGAATCCCGACGAGTCACCGGACCTCCAGGCATCGCTGCTCGCCGATCCCGGCGATCCGCTCGCCGCGGTCGTCCGCACGCCGCTGCCGGGTGGCGGTGTCCTGGACGTCGTCGCGGGAATCGGGTTCGACCGTGTCGACGGAGACTGGGCGACCGCGTACTCCGACAGTCTGGGCGACCTCCTGGAGTCCTGCGCCGAGCGGTGGCAGGCGGTGTACGAGATCGTCGTGATCCGGGACGCGGCCGTGGGCCACCCGAGCCGCGGGATCGCTGTCGCGCACCTGCCCGACGCCGTGGTGGTCGACCGCAGGGGTGTCGACGCAGTCGCACTCGCCTCGGCGTCCGACGCCCGGCACCTGCTGCCGTACGGCCGCGCGGAACTGCTGGTTCTGCCGTTGCACGGGCCGGTGGAGGACGTCGATCGCTGGACGCTCACCTGGGTGCACGCCACCGTGCGTCCAGAGCAGGTCGCGGCGCTCGCCCAGGACGACGTCCGGGTGCTGGCGGCCTTGCTCGCCAACGGGTTCGCGGGGACCGACCTGCTGGTCGCCGACCCCGACGGATACGTGCTCGCGGCCGAGCACCGTGACGGCATCGCGGAGAGCGCCGGTGCCGTCCGTCCGGAACTCACGCACCCGGTGCCCGACACCGGCCTCGACCGGGTGCTGCGGGACCTGTTGAGCGAGGAACCACCTCTCCAGCCGCGTCGTCCTAAGACCTCTCCAGCGGCCGAGTACCTGGAGGGTCTCTGGGACGTGCCGCAGACCTCGGCGGCGAACCAGTTGACGCTCGCGTTGCCGTTGCAGGTCACGCAGGCACGGGACGTCGTCGGCAGCGCGGGCCTCACAACGCGCCAGCGCAAGGTCCTGCAGGTCATCCGGGACTGGGTGGACCGCTTCGGCTACCCGCCGAGCGTGCGGGAGATCGGTGAGGCGGTAGGGCTGACCTCGACGTCGTCCGTCGCGTACCAACTGCGCGCGTTGGAGCGGAAGGGGTTCCTGCGCCGGGACCCCAACCGCCCACGCGCGGTCGGCGTGTGGCCCGCGGAGATCGACGCCGAGCCCGACCCCGCGCCGACGCCGGTCTACGTGCCAATGCTGGGTCGCATCGCCGCTGGTGGGCCGATTCTGGCGGAGGAGTCCATCGAGGCCGTTTTCCCGCTACCACGGGAGATCGTCGGTGAGGGCGAGCTGTTCCTGCTGAAGGTGGTCGGTGACTCGATGGTCGGCGCGGCCATCACCGACGGCGACTGGGTCGTCGTCCGAAGGCAGGTGACCGCGGCCGACGGAGAGATCGTCGCAGCAATGATCGACGGCGAAGTGACGGTCAAGACGTTCAAGCGCAAGGACGGGCACGTGTGGCTGCTACCCCACAACGATGCCTGCGAACCCATCAGCGGGAACGAAGCGACCATCCTCGGCAGGGTGGTGACCGTCGTGCGGCGCCTCTGAGCTTCGGCATGGATTCAAGATCATCGGCATTGCTCGATTGCCCCACATCCGTGCATGCGAGGACAACATAGTTGGTAGTCCAGCAGTCTCGGTCTTGGTTCATGCTGCGGGGCGCGCATTCGCTGACCCGCTGATTAAGAGTCCTCGGGTGAGCCTCAACGGTGGTGTCGGCTGATGTCAGGAAATGCTGTTCGGCATGTCAGGTGCATGATCCGGAAGTTTCGTCTGCTGCCCTGTGTCAGTCTGTGTCGTCGCAGGTCGGCGTTCTCGGGCCCATCCCGGGCTCGCATTCGGGTGTCCTGCAGGACGTGTCACGAGCGGTCACGGTGATCATCGCGGCGGTTGTTGGTCTGACGTTCCTCTTCGGGTTCGGCAACGTTTTAAGCCTCGCTCTGCGGCTTGGAGTGCCGATGTGGGTGGCCCCGCTCATCGCGCCAGCGGTCGACCTGTCGATCCTCGGTCTGCTTCTGGCGACGCGGCACCTGGCACTGCACGGCGCGTCGGTGGCGGATCTCCGGCCGCTGCGCCGGTTCACTCTGTTCGTCAGCGCGGTCTCGCTGGCGCTGAATGTCGCCGAGCCAGTGCTGTCTGGTGCCTACGGCAAGGCGGCGTTCGATGCGGTGGGGCCAATGTTGTTGATCGGCTGGGCTGAGGTCGGACCACAAGTCCTGCAAGCGCTCGCTCGGATCGATGTAGTTCTAGCGCCCGCTGTCGAGCCACGACTGACTGATGGCCACCATGAGCCTACTACCGGGCGAGCAGATGATGATCTCTTCCGGGCGCGTCGGGCGGACGCCCGGCACTGGGCTCAGCATCGGCGGCCCATCTCGGCGGATGCCCTTCGCCGCGAGTTGGAGATCGGAGCGGACCGGGCTCGTGAACTGGTTGAGGTTGTTCGGGGCGAGGTTGCGGCGAAGGTATGCGCAGCGGTGTAGACGACCTGGACGCGCGCCGACGCTGCTGGCCTCACGCCTGGGCGTTCGACTCATCGTGGCCGCTGTTCTCGGAAGGCAGGGCCGAGCTGTCGTCTGCGATGCGCACGATGTCAGCGGTGAACAGCCACACTGAACCAGGACGTACGGCCATGCTGCGCGCCTTCGTGAACATCACGCTTCCGTGCCGCCGCCTGCTGACACGAGCTCACCGTCCACCGCCAACTCATTGCTCGGCGGCTGGGTCGCCATCTGAGAGATCCTTCGCCGGGGCCTCCAGCTCAGTAGCGATCTTGTTCGTGCGTGATGTAGACCTGGCTCGCACGACGGCGAGTCAGCGGTCGTGTCACGAATCTGTGGCTGCGTTCGATCAGAAGGACATGGCCCGCCGACAACCACGTCTGACAAGCCGCCGCGTGCTGGGGTACCTATCTGCTCGGTTCGCGCCGGTTCGGATCGGAGTCGCGTGGCTGCGCGGCAAGCGCAATGCGCTTGTGAAGACCGTTGTGCTTTGCGCCTTGGCATGGTCCTTGTTCGTTTTTGGGGTAGAGCGCTTCTTGCAGGTCGGTGACCAGGTCGCGTCGATAGTCGGCGTGCTGCTCGTCCTGGGCATCCTCACGGTTCCGGGCGTTCGCCGGCTTCTGGGGCTGGTCTCGCTCGACCAGTCAGCGGTTGGTCAGACCGCCGGCAGCACCAACCCGACCAGATACCTCGGTGAAGCAGCGCCGCGCAACTTCGTCAACCGCGACCACATCCTCAGCACCTTCAACGCCCTGCTGGATCAACATTTCGAAGCCTGTCGAACGAACGGAACTCCGAGTCAAGCGCTGGTCCTCACCGTGGGCGGCATGGCAGGTGTGGGCAAGACAGGATTGGCGCTGCACTGGGCACATCAGGTCAAGGACCGATTCCCCGACGGGCAGTTCTTCATAAACCTGCGGGGCTACTCCGCTGACGGTGGACCGGTGGAGCCGCACGAGGTCTTGGAACGATGGCTGAAGCTGCTCGAGCCAGATGCCGTGCTCCCCGACACGGAAGCCGCACTGTCGGAGATGTTCAAGAACGCACTCATCACGAAACGTGTTCTGCTGGTGGTAGACAACGCGTCAGACGAGGCACAGGTCCGGCCTCTGCTGCCCACGGTAGGAGCATCTGCGGCGATAGTCACGAGCCGGGAGCCGCTTACGGGGCTGGCCGCCGTGGAAGCTGTTGCCTCAGAAAGTCTCGACGTGCTCGCTCCGGTGGATTCCCAACGCTTGCTCACGGCGATCATCGGCCGGCCAGCGATCGATGACCCCGACTCCGTGGCCAGCCTGGCGCGATACTGCGGGCATCTCCCACTTGCTCTCCGAGTCACCGCGGGGAGCATCGTGACGAAGTCGGGCCGCGGGTATCCGTTGAAGACGTTGGTGGCGGCATTCGACGTGGAGAAGTTCCGCCTGTCACGCATGAGAAGCGCCCCCCGCCATGCCATGAGTGACGTTCAGCTGGCCTTCTCGTACTCGTATCGCGCGCTGGACATGACCGCACGACGTGCATTCCGGCTCCTGGGCTTGCACCTGGCTTCTGGCAGCACCATCGACACCTACGTGATGGGAGCACTCCTGGGAACATCCGCAGCCGAGGCCGCGAAGGTCTTGGAGCGCCTTGAACACAGCGGCCTCGTGACGGTCGTCGTGGACGAGAGCTTACGAACGACGACACCTGAGCTGCACCACATGGCCTACCGATACCGAGTGCACGATCTGCTCAGGCTTTACGCGGGTGGGTTGATCGCGCGTCGGCGGCATCGCCGGGAACGCTCCATCGCACTCCGCAGACTGACCATGGCCTACTACGGATGCGTGAACCACGCGTTCAACAAACAGAACAACGACAACCCTGTAGTTGACACCGAGTTTCTTGAGGAGTGGCGCACCAACTCGGCCGCGACGGCCTCGGTGGACCTGTCCGGCTCGCCGACAGACTGGTTCGACAAGGAGAAGGCCAACCTCCTCAGCGCGGTTCACGTCGCTGCTGGGGCAAGGCCACGCCCTCGCTACACCGCAAAGCTGGCGAGCAGTATGTTCTACTTTCTTGAAATCGGCGGCCACGTGTCAGATTGGCGGGCCGTGGAGCAGATCGCCTCAGACGCCGCAGCTGCAAGCGGAGACCTGCACGACCAAGCACGCTCGCTCCGCAATCGTGGACGTATAGCGCTCGTCCAGGTACTTGACGGCCAAGACCGCCTCTGTGATAACGGCCTTCGATCCGCCGTCGACCGAACCTTGTGCCGGGAAGCCATTGCGCTGTTGCAACGAAGTCTGTTCCTGTATCGGCAGGAGTACCGCCGCCACGGGCTGCGTAGGGATCGGGCGGGTGAGGTCACCGTGTTGCGCGAATTAGGTGACGCGCACCGATTGGAGGTTGATCCAGCCGCGCCCGATCCGGCGCTGATCGCCAACGCGATCGAGAAGTACGACGAGGCTGGCCACATCTACACGTCGCTGGCCAACGAGAACGGGTTGAATTCGTTGAGGCTTGCCTCGGGCATCGCGCGCAGTCTCGAAGACCCGGAGGATCACAGCGGCAAGGTGGAGGCGCTCTTCACTACTAGCTATCGGTACGGAGCCACGATGTGCAATGGGCGAGCACAGCACGGAAGGCTTGCTGCCTACTCGTTGATCCGACTGGCAGCACTCCGCCGCAGGCAGAGCCGGCTCGACGAAGCGATTGAGCTGTACCGAGAGGCAGTGTCGATGCTTAGGCTGCATGTGTCACGTGACCACATCAGACGAGCGCGTGCGCTTGCACTGCTCGGGCAGTCTCTCGCAGACAATGGCGCCCTTCCTGAGGCGACCACATACCTTCGCGAAGCCGTGGATACGTTCGTCGCCTGCGGTCCCTCACACGACGACGAGGCCGCAGCGGTAACAACCTGGCTTGCTAGCTATGCACCTCTTGACGAGAGCGGAAGTGTTTGAGTAGCTGTGGAAGCCACCGCCAACACCTGCCGCCGAAGCACAGTTGGGTCCGCTCAAGTCGACGGTCTGGTCGGCCGTGCGGTCGATGATCGTGATGGGCAGGTCGTGTTGGTAGGTGACCTGCCGGATGCCGAACTTGAGCTTCTTGCGGTCGCAATCACCGACGGCCAGGACGACGGCGCCAACACAACGTCCCAGAGGACTGAGGTGCGGCATCGACCAAGCCGCAGGTGCGCGGCAGCGGTGCACATGCCCTATGCAGAATAGAACTGTCAGGTCTCAGATACACAAGTTTGTGCTAGAGGACTGATGAGGCCAAAGGCTCGCCGGTAGCCGCCATGGCTGCATGGTCAGCTGCACGACATACCATAAAGGCGCTACGTGGCCACACCACTGCGCCACTCGTGGTTGGCCGTGTCCAGATCAGCAGCGATCTGCTCCAACCTGCCCGCCAACTCCCTGTCGGCCGCTCTGAGTGCATTCAGATCTGTGCGCAGGTCGGTGAGTTGCGACCATAAGACCGCGCGACCTGTCTCAAGCATCTCCAAAGCTCGGTCCGGCTGTCCAGTAGCTATCGCGTAAGCCGCTGCGGAAGAGGCCACCCCGCCACATCGGGTGAGCAGTACTTCGCTGCTTGTCCGGCTCACGCCACGCCACGCCACGCGGGGTATCAGAGCCGTCGCGGAGGCGAACGCCTCAGCGGCTGCTTCCCAGTCACCGCGCTCAGCCTCCACTGAGCCCAGCGTCTGTGCGGCCATGAAACGCTCGATCGGAGGCGCCGTCGTGGCATCGGCAGCTTCCGCGAGCAGCGCGGCAGCGTTGCTCAACGCCGTGTGGTTGTCATGGTCCGGCGCCATTCGGTGGAGACTGCGCAGGCAGTCGGCCAACAGCCGAGCGATCATGGATAGATCAGGACTGTCGCGCGGTGACGACGTGTGTGCCTCGGCCAGAGTGGTGATGGCGGCATCGAGGTCACTGGCCGCCTTGGTGTACCGATATTTGAACTGAAGCGCGGAGCCGAGGTTCGCAAGATTGCGATGGAAGTCTTCGTCATCTGGGGGCGTGAGGCCAACGGCTTCTTCGTGTAGCTGGATTGCATCGTCCAGGTCTTGCATTCTGCCGCGGGCTTCTGCGCGGAGGATCAGCATGTTTCCCAGGTTGGTCAGGCGTCTTTCGCGCTGGAACGTGACGTTCAAGTTGATTGCCTGCCAGGCATAGGAGATCGCCTGATCGAGATCGGTGGACTCGCCAACCGCCTCGTATCTGGCTTTGAACGCGATCGCCAGGTTGTTGCGGTTCCCTGCGAGATCCGTCAAGTCCTGGTCTTCCAGGAGTTCAGCCGCCTCAGTCAGCGTTGCGATGACGCTGTCGAGATCACCGAGTTCGAACAATGTCTCGAACCGTTCTTGCAGGGCTTTGGCTAGCTCGGCCAGTGACATGTAGCGCAACTGGCGGTCGTCCGTCGGTGTTGCTGCGGCTGTCCTGGCCAGCTCGACGGACCGGTGCAGATCTTCTGGATTTCCCTGTAACTTGAAGCGAGCGAGCAATGTCGATCCAACTCTAGTCATGACATGGGCGAGTTGCGACCCATACGGGCGTGGAGTGCTGGTGAGAGCCTGTTCTCCGTTGTCGATGGCCGCGACGAGATCGTCGGGGATCTTTCGCTTTAGGTAGCGAATGTGGTGCAGCTCGCACAGTGCAGCGAGGCTGTTCGTTCTCGGCTGGCATGGCGGCAGCGAACTCAGCGCAGCGCTGTGCGCCTCAATTACTTCATCGAGCAGGTCGTCGCTCTGGTCCAGTTGGTATTTGGCCTGCAGGATGGTCGCCATGTTCGCCCACGCCAAGGCCGAGTACGGTGCGGCAAGCTTGCCGGCCGCTCCGCGGACGTATTCCTCCGCTAGATCGAGGCAGGTGCTGTCACCAGACACCTTGTACACTAAGTGAAACGCGCCGCCGAGGTTGGCGATCCATCCAAACCGATTGGGGTCCGTCTGGCCCCTCTCCAATGCCTGGGACAGGAGCTCAACTGCCAGCTCCAGATCAATCAGTACCTCGAAGCGGCTGTGTCGTTCTAGGAGCGAGTTCCCGAGCACCGCGAGCTGGTATGCGGACACCAGATCTTCACTGTGCTTAGCCAACGCGATGAAAATATGGGCGGCTGTAATTACTTCTGTCTCGTTGGATCTGGCCGGCGACGCGAAATGTCGATACCAGTAGAACCACGCGACGGCCTGTGCGACGTTGACGTCCATGGCCCCATCAGGCGTGGTAGCGGCCGTCCACAGTCGCTGAGCGTCTGCCCCTGCGTCAGGGGCGAGTAGCGCAGTGGGGTCGTGGTGATCGGTGAATTGCGTGATGCGTGCCCGCAGGGCGTTCATCAAGTCGGCTACGGTCATCGGTCTCCCATCAGCGTTCGGAGTCGAACCAGACTAGGCGGAGAACGACGTGGACAACCGGATGGAATTGGCGTTGGAGTGGGATCGACTCGTCGAGCGAGCACGTCGCCTCGACGGCTTCCACGACTTCCTTCGCCCACCTCGGCTGGAAGACCTCGTACCGCGGTCCCTTGCCGGCCCCCTAGTTGTGGTGAACATCAGCCCGGTGCGATGCGACGCCCTGATTATCAGGGACGGTACGCCGTCTGCCTTGCCGCTCGGCGGGTTGACTTCCGGCGACCTGCTGCTGCGCGCACTCGCCTACCTCCAGGTGCAGACAGATTTCGACGAAGCAATCCGAAACTTCCTCAGCGCGAAGCGGAGAGGCGACGTGACCGTCCGCGAGGACGTCACGCGCACGTACCTTGAGGCAGCAGAGAATCGGGAACGAGGTCTCGCCGATGTCACGGCATGGTTGTGGGACATGATCGCGGAGCCGGTGCTGACCGAGCTTGGCATCACTACCGTCAGCCAGAACCCGAGCAGGCTGTGGTGGTGTCCGACCGGTTTGCTGAGCCTACTTCCGTTACACGCGGCGGGGCATCATGCAGAAGGGCGTGGTCGCACGGTCCTCGACCGTGTCGTCTCCTCGTACACCCCTACCGTGCGCGCACTACGACAGTCTCAGGAACGCACTGCTACCTCCAACCAACGGATGTTGGTGGTAGCAGTCACCGGCGATGGGGAGATGTCTCTGGAGTCGGTCGCACGCGACCGCGACCTTCTCACGCAGTTGTTCGGAGACTCATGCACCGTGCTCCAAGGTGCTGCGGCTATTAAGAAGGACGTGCGAGACGCACTGGTCAACCACGGCTTTGTCCACTTCAGCTGCCACGGCGTCCAGGACCTCACCGCACCTTCCAAGGGCGGCCTGGTGCTGCAAGACGGAACTCTGACGGTGACCGATGTCGTCGCGACTGAACACCACGGCGAGTTCGCGTTCTTGTCCGCGTGCAAGACTGCGGTCGGAGGCACGGCCCTGGCCGACGAGGCAATCACGCTCGCGGCGGCGCTGCATTACACCGGCTACCGTCACGTCATCGGAACCATGTGGTCGGTCTACGACAAAACTGCCGGTGAGGTCGCGGACGTGGTTTACCGGAACCTGACCGCCACTGGCGCGTTCGCCGTGGATCGATCCGCGCAAGCATTGCATGACGCGGTGTCCGAGGTTCGCCGTGCGGGTGATGGCAGGTTGAGCACCTGGACGCCGTTCACCCACACCGGACCGTAACCGAAACACATCCGGTTCTTCCTGCGATGATGAGAGCATGCCGACGAACCCGGAGCCGGTGAGCACCGGCGATGAGCCAAGGCCAGCCCCCGTAGACAAGGGATGGCTGGAAGTAGAAAACGTTCGCGACGGAGGTCCGGGACCAGACGTCGAAACTCGATGAGTGACCAAGGCAAGACGTATCTGGGCTTCGTTGAAGCCGAACTCAAGGCCGAGCGGGAGCGCCGCACCGCGTTCGAGGCACGTGGCCAAGCACTGGTGACGTCCTCCGGTGCACTGGTCACGCTCCTCGTCGGCCTCGCGGCCATCGTCAAAACGGCCGCGACACCCCAGTTAACCCCATGGGTGCTCGGTCCGGTCGGTACCGCGCTCCTGCTTTTCGCCACTGCAGGCGGCTGTGGCGTGATCGCTGGATGGAACAGGCACTACGCCGTCGCCGCCACGGGGACGCTCAGAACAATGCTTGCCGCACATTGGATCGACAATGAGGTGGATGCCCGCAACCACACCGGCAGCCTGCTGGTCAGCACCCTGGCCACGTTGCGCAGCGCGAACAACTTCAAGGCGCGTTGGGTGACCATCGGACTGATCGTTCAGGTGTCGGCGTTGATCGCGCTTGCTGTCGCGGTGCTGGCCATGATCATCCATGTGTGAGTCCGTTGGGGTGTCGTGCGGTCGAGCTGGCGTCGCGGTAGGTCGTGCGTCGTTTGGTGAAGCCGGAGATTGAGATGGGTGAGTTGTCCGCCTTCTACGGCGGTGTGCAAACCTCACTTGGGGTAGGTATGAAGCTGACGTCGGGTGCCATGCACCTGGCGGACCGCCTCAACCCGAGTGACCTTCCGGCGCGTCGCCGACACGCGCCAAGGCGTCGAGTACTCACGGCAGCAGCAGCCGCACGCTGGTTTCCTGGTGAGTGCTCACACCTCATCATCGCGGCGCGGCCGTAGTGGGTGTCGGTGTCTTGTCCTGGAGCGGACAGCATGCACTCGGCGATCGTCCGCGCGGTGAAGCCCCTTGCCGTCGAACAGGTCAGCACTACTGCCTCGGCGGTGAGCGCAGACTCCTGCTGCGGCGTCAGCGCCTGCTGCACAACCGACGAGCAGTCGGTCGACCCCACTCTGATTGTGGTGCAAGCAAAGTCCGAAGCCGGTTGCGGCTGCCAGTGAGCCGGCCCGACTCCATGCGCAACGGACGGCATCACGTCCCCAAGAGGAGGACCTCGCAACACCCGGAGACCTACCGGCCAAACTGCCGCCACGATCGGCAGGATGTGCGATAGCGGCCCCTGGCAGGTGAGCACTTGGTTAAAGCGGGTTTCTGAAGTCCTTCCCGAGACACGTGCGCTTGCTGGTGGCTGGGGATGAGCGACCGCTCAGGGATGTTGTGCCCGCCTGGCGCTGGTGTGAGCACATGACCAGTACCTGCCGGCGTTCTCCCGTTGATGCTGTTGCCGAGACGCGGAGGTACGTGAGGTGTTGTTCGTCGGTGATGACTGGGCTGAAGGTCATCACGACATCGAGATCATGGATGCTCAAGGCAAGAAACTATGCGGCACGCGAGTGCCCGAAGGAGTTGAGGGCATCCAGCAGCTGCACGCATTGATCGCCGACCACGCTGCTAGCGGGTCGGACCAGGTGTCGGTCGGGATCGAGACCGATCGTGGACCGTGGGTGACAGCACTGGTGGCTGCGGGCTATCGGGTGTTCGCGGTCAATCCGCGTCAGGCAGCTCGGTTCCGGGAACGGTTCGCGCTGTCCGGAGCGAAGAGCGATGCTGCGGACGCGCACGCTTTGGCGGACATGGTGCGCACGGATTCACATCAGCTGCGTCAGGTCGCGGGTGACAGCGACCTGTCCGAGGCGATCAAGTTGCTCGCCCGCACGCATCAAACCTTGATCTGGGACCGTCAACGACAGGTCGCTCGCTTGCGGGCCCAACTGCGTGACTTCTTCCCCGCAGCGCTGGCCGCGTTCGGCGAAGACTTGGCCGCGGGCGAGGTGCTGGATCTGCTCAAGCGGGCGCCGGACCCCGATGCTGCTGCCAAGCTCTCGCGGCCGGAGATCCTGGCAGCCCTGAAGCGAGTGGGCAGGAAGCGGCTCGTTGATGAGCGAGCCGAGCGGATTCATGTGGGTCTCAGCTCGGAGCAGCTCCGTCTGCCCGCCGTCCTGCAACGGGCCTACGCCACCCCGTCCGCGCGCTGGTGGGAACAATCGCCGCTCTGGTCGAGCAGATCAACCTCATCGAGGCCGAGCTGGTGAAACGGCTCGGCCGACACCCGGACGCGGAGATCTACCTCTCGCAGCCTGGTATGGGCGAGATCGTGAGCAGCAGGGTGCTCGGTGAGTTCGGTGACGACCGCACCCGCTATGCCGGAGCGAAAGCGCGGAAGAACTACGCTGGCACCAGTCCGGTCACGATCGCATCAGGCAGCAGGTCCACTGTCAGCGCTCGTTACGTCCGCAACACACGGCTGGTCGACGCGCTGATGCGTCAGGCCATGTGCGCCCTACGAAGCTCGCCGGGAGCACGCGCGTACTACGACCGCCAACGCGGCCGCGGCGTGCCACACAACGCCGCTCTCCGGCACGTCGCCAACCGGCTCGTCGGCATCCTCCACGGCTGCCTCGCCGCCCGCACCACCTACGACGAAGCCACTGCCTGGGCCCATCAAGCTGAGCGTGCCGCCTAACTTCCAGGGATGTCTCGGGCTCGCAATCGGGGATCCTGCAGGACGTGTCGCGGGCGGTCACGGTGATCATCGCGGCGGTCGTTGGTCTGACGTTTCTCTTTGGGTTCGGCAATGTTCTGAGTCTGGCGATGCAGTTGGGAGTGCCTGTGTGGGTGGCCCCGCTTGTCGCACCAGCTGTTGATTTGTCGATCCTCGGGCTTCTTCTGGCGACGAGGTACCTCGCCCTGCACGGCGCGTCCACCGAGGTCTTGAAACCACTGCGACGGTTCACGCTCTTCGTCAGCGCCGTGACGTTGGCGCTCAACGTGGCAGATCCACTGCTGTCGGGTGACTATGGCAAGGCTGCGTTCGACGCGGTGGGGCCGGTGCTGCTGATCGGGTGGGCCGAGGTCGGACCCGGCATGCTCCAGTCGATCTCGCAGACTGGTCGATCACGGCAGGCTCAGCTGCTCGCCGTTAGCCACGAGCATCGAGCCTACGAGATGTCCGACGCCGAAGAGGATGCTACGAACCTTGGTCGTGCACGACAGGCGGACGCCCGACACTGGGCGGTCCACAAGCGACCCATCTCGGCGGACACGCTGCGCGGTGAACTCAAGATCAGCATGGATTGTGCACGTGAACTAGTATTCGCTCTTCGTGCCGAACTCGCTGACCTAATTGTTGAACGTGTTGGGGGACATGGCCCGGGGCTGCGAGTCGCCGCCTTGGTCGGCGATGAACGCGACTAGTTTGTTGCACTGAGTCCGCGATCCCGTTCCGGCCGGCTCAAGGTTCAAGCCCGCCGTATCGACTGCTTCTCGATAGGCTTACTGGTTTCACGACGTTCAACTAGACCTTGCTGGGCCAGTTGATCCCATGCCCTTCGGAGGTGCTTGCCGTCGGCAAGTCCCAGCGTTGTACCGAAGATCACGTCCATGTCCCGGCAGACGTCGAGTCGCGGTCGCGTCTGTGTGAGCCTTTTGATGTTCTCGGTGATTGTGGCGATCCATCGCTTCTGGAGTTCCTCCTCGGCCCGTGAGTGTTCCTCCTCGGTGATCTGAGGAACCAGCGTCCCCGAGAACAAGTCCTCCTGACCGGTGTCGGCTTCACGGGCGAGGCGCTTAGTGAGTGCGAGCTGGTGATTGGCCTGGCGCCAGGTGCTGTTCGCCTTCGCTGCCGCTTCGGCGATGCACCACTTGCCCTGAGGGTGGAAGGTGAAGTGGACCAGCCAGTAGACCGGTGTGTCCTGCTCCAGCGTGTTCCAGACCGGAATCAACGTCGCTTCACACCGCTGTGGGATCCCAGGCTGCGCGCGCTTGTTGACCGCCTCGCACACGAGGCGGGCGTACTCGCTGACCAGCTTGCTCACCGCTTGTCCGCCTATGGATGCCGCCAGGTAGACGTCGCGCCACCAAGCCCCGCCGAGGACCAGGTCCAGTCGATCGAGGGTGGTTGCTTGTTGGGCAGTGGGCTGGTCGGTGTTGAGAAAGCCTCCGGCTCGGGAGAAGGCCATGGAGATGAAGTTCAGCAGGATCTCGGTCTTGCTTCCTCGTCCGGCGCGAGGGCGCTTGAGCACGCGCACCACCTCGTCGAACGTGGGACCGAGGCCGTAGGGGTCGATGAACATGAACAGCGGTGCATCACCCGCGAATGCCAGAGCCTCGTCCAGGTGCTTGCTTGCCTTGCCATGGCGTGCTTGCCACCGCGCCTCCGGCGGCATGTTCTGCGTCAGAACGGCCTTGAGGTGTTGATGGTGACTGCGTCGGGCCTCAACGAACATGCACGCGATGTCCCGGTGAGCAGCCCCGGACGCGCCCAACATCCCTGTCACGTTCTTCGCGATCAAGAGAGGGCTTCCGGGCGTGCCGTCTTCGTACTCGCCTGGCCCGGCGTGTGTGTCGACGTAGACCAGGCGCTTGTCGACCTCGGTGGAGCCGGCCTTGCCTGCGAACTTGGGGAAGTAGCTCTTCAGCAGGCTGTGCTTGAACACCGCCGCGGACTTCTTCGACACGAAGAACGGGTCGCAACCAGGTCCGGTCTCGGTGCCGATCTCACCGCCGGTCTCGCCGCCCAGCTGGTAGTCGGCCAGTTCTTCGGCAGTGAGGTCGTCGTTCGTTCCGTCTGCGGCAATGCTCGGATCGTTGCGCTCGTCGTCCGTCAAGCGGTCCCTCCAGCTCTCACCGAGGTGTCGCTGTTAGTGACCGTCAACGCTACGCAAGAGTGAACCCAGGTCCACTACCTCAGACGGGTGACGCGTCGTAGAGTCGCTGACGTTGTGGCGACGACCTTGACGCCGGTGTTGCTGGATCAGATTCGCCCTGCAGGAGTGGCTACCAACTGTGATCGGTTGGGCATCTCGTCCCAGGTACGGCCCTCAAGGAGGCGACCACCTGCTTTCGGCGTGCGGCCTCCCCATTGCTTGAAGAAGAAGGGGACTCCTGCTTGGACGCACTGGTCACGGATGTCGATCACCCAGCGTTCCTCGACGGGACGTGCGTTTGCGCCTGACTCTCCGCCGACGATGACCCAGTCGATGCGGTCCAAGCTGACATCGTGCAGCGGGCCGATGAGTGGCTCGCAGGACAGGAATCGCACCGCCGCTGGTACGTGCGCGAGGTCGTCGATGCGTCCCACCACGTCCTGGCTCTCCACGGATGTGCCGATCCACACGTTCTCCGGCCAAGTGAGCTTGTCCGCGATCCTGCGCAGTCTCAGTGCTCGCTTGGTGAGGATCTGATACGTGTGCCGGGGGGTCGAGGCCATCACGTCGAACACCCGCTGGATGAACTCGAGCGGGATCTTGGCGTGGAACAGATCGCTCATCGAGTTGACGAACACCAACCGCGGCTCACGCCACCGGAACGGTTCGGCGAGTGAAGCGGCGTGGGTCATCACGCCGAAGCCAGGACCGCTGGTTCGCGGGTCCCCATCGGTCTGGTACTTCGCGGAACCCATGGCCTTCAACCGTTTTGCCAGTGCTAGGGCGTAACAGTTGTCGCATCCTGCCGAGATTCGGTCGCATCCGGTTGTCGGATTCCACGTCGTCTCGGTCCACTCGATGCTCGATCGGGTGCTCATCGCTCTCCTCCTGGCCAGATCGACACCGTAGGGCACCGGTTCCTGCCTCTGATGAGTGCTACCCCAGCTTGTATCTCGAACTAGCGTTCGAGGCAACACGCCGCGCCGCGTCCATAAGCTCGTGACGGTGGCGAATCTGTACCGTCACCGAGCCTCGCATCCACCTTGTCGGCTACGGCGACTGAATCGGCCCCGTCCCCTTCACGCTCATCGAAGTCGGTCCGACCGCACACCACCTTTGCGCAGATCGCGGAAGGCCTGGCGTGCCCGCTCGGCGGCGATGAGCAACGTCCGGACTCCGTAGCCCGGTTTGTCGGAGGTGTGTGTTAGACCTAGGCCGCACGAGCGCGACCGCAGGGCGACATGGAGTCCGTGCATGAACTTCAACTCCTGGGACCTCAAGCACCAGCCACGTGGCGCGATTGTCGAGGTCAAGCTGAGCGGTAACGCCGCCAACGTCCGCCTCTTCGACAGCTCCAACTTCAGCTCGTTCAAGGCAGGACGGCGCGCGACCGGCTACGGCGGCCAGGCGACCCGCTCGCCGGTGCGCCTACAGGTTCCCCGTTCGGGTCACTGGTACCTCGTGATCGACTACGGCGGCATGAGGGGCAGCGGTCGCGCGTCCGTGCAGGTGCTCCCTGGAGCGCTGCCTGAACTGCGCCAGCGGTCGATGCCCACGCTAGATCGGCTCGCGGAGTCCGTTGCCGCGCTTAACCACGTCGACAACGAGCTCATCTCCAAGCAGTGGGACGTGTTCATCTCCCATGCGTCCGAGGACAAGGACGAGATTGTCCGTCCCCTCGCTCACGCTCTTCAGGGCCTGGACCTGCGGGTCTGGTACGACGAGTTCGAGCTGAAGCTCGGCGACAGCCTCCGGCGCAAGATCGACCAAAGCATCGCCAACAGCGCGTTCGGTGTGGTCGTGCTCTCCGAGTCGTTCTTCGCCAAGGGATGGGCGCAGTACGAGCTGGACGGTCTGGTCACCCGAACTGTCGACGGCTCGCAGGTCATGCTGCCGCTGTGGCACCGGCTCACTAAGGCGGAGGTCATTTCCTACAGCCCTTCGCTCGCTGACAAGCTGGCCCGTAGCACTACCGACAGCACCCTGGAGGAGATCGCCGCCGAGATCGCGGAGATCGTCACCTCTGCCACCCGAGAGGTTGCTTGAGGACGGCGAATCGGAGTGAGACCCATGAGTCGTTGCCCTGTGGGCCAGGCTGGGGAAATCGTCCACGCCGCTCGTAGCAGCGCAGCACCTGTGGGATCACGCCCGCCAGCTTGGCGAGTCTCTCCCTTCTCACGCCGGGGTGCCGGGTCAAGTCGTGCTCACGGCAGGTGGCGGTCCAGCCAGCGCAGCAGCACGCCCAGACGTCCGCGCTCGTGCCAGCCCTTCCTGATCGCCCTCTCACGGACGGCATGAACCCCGGACCGTAGGCGTCCAATGGGCGACGAGTGCAGTTCGTCGCGGCGCAGCATGGCGCGGCGCCGCAACCAGTTGGCGCAAGCCAGACACACGCCGACCTCGGGGTGCTGCCCGAGGCGCACCAGTTCGGCTTCGGGGAACTCGCCTCCGCAGCACCAGCATCGCGTCACCGTTGCACTGTCGTGTTCGGGCTGGACCGTCATTCGGTCACCTCCGGGTGCCTGTGACGTGCAGTATCCGCTCTTGCATCCGGTATCTCGTCGTGTCACGACAGCTGAGCGGAGTCTTGGACGCCGCAGGCGTGCACGCTGCTCGCCGCGCCTAGCCGACGTGACGCCGACGCCGACACGTGCGGTAGATCAGCGGTCCCACATCACCGGCAGGGCAGTGAGTCCGCCTGTCAGCATCTCGCGCCGGACCGACAGGCTCTCCATGGGAACGGCCAGGCACATGGTGGGGAAGCGTGGAATCAGTTGGGAGAACACGGCTTGTAGTTCCATGCGGGCCAGTGGGGCGCCGATGCAGTAGCGGAGGCCGTGGCCGAAGGTGAGGTGGGCGGCGGCCTGGCGGGTGATGTCGACGCGGTCCGGTTCGGCGAAGACGGTCGGGTCGTGGTTGGCGGCGCCGTTGTCGAGCAGGACGAGGTCGCCGGCGCGAATCCTGACGCCGTCGATCTCCAGGTCGGTGCGGGCATAGCGGGGGATCCCGCCGCCGCCCTTGCCGGGCGCGCGAAGGATCTCTTCGACGGCGTTCGGGATGAGGCTGGGGTCGTCGCGCAGGGCATTCCACTGATCAGGGTTGGCCAACAGGAGCAGCGCACCCATGCCGATCTGGACCACGGTCGTCTCGTGGCCAGCGAACAGTAGTGCCATGGAGAGCATGGCGGCCTCCTCGGTGGAGACGCCGTCGGTCGCGCACAGACGTGAGATCACGTCGTCGCCGGGCTCCCGTCGCTTGGTCTCGACGAGGCGCAGGCCGTAGCCGAACAGGTTGCCGAGACCTTGTTCGGAGACGGTGCGGTCGTTGATGTTCGCGGCGGCCTCGGTCCAGGCTCGGAACTGGTCGCGGTCGTCGTACGGCACGCCGAGCAGCTCGCAGATCACGAGAATCGGCAGCGGGACCGCGACCGCGGCGTGCAGGTCGGCCGGAGGTTCTGAGTCCGCCAAGTCATCGAGCAGCTGTGTGGTCAGTGCGTCAATGCGGGGACGCAGTGCTCTCATGTGCTTGGGCGAGAAGTGCGGTTGCAGCAGCGCACGCATCCGGGCGTGGTCGGCCCGCTCGGTGCTGAAGTTCCCCAACGGACCGCCGAACAGCGCGGACTCGCCGGTGCGTGCCGCGTTCTGCGGATCGGGATGAGATCGCCCGAGCCGGTCGTCGGCAAGTAGGTCACGCACGCGGGCGTAGTCGGTGACCAGCCAGACCTCGTCGCCCACCGCAGTGCGGATCCGGTGAACCGTCCCCTGGGACTGCAGGACGCGCAGCTGCGGGGCCATCTGCAGCGGCTGTGGTTGCTCGAACGGCAGTTGAGCAGGAGAAACCATGATATCTGCCCCTTGTTCAGGACTGCTTGTATAAGTTGACTTAAACAAAGCTACTTGTAGACTGTGGCCTAAACAAGTGGAGGCGTGATGGCTGCGGGTCCTCAGAACGTGCGGCGCATGCCGCGCGCGCAGCGGCGCGAGCAGATCCTGGACGCCGCGACCCGCGCGTTCGCCCGTACCGGATACGTGGCGACCGGACTCGACGGTGTGGCGGCTGAAGCCGGGGTCACCCTTGTGTTGCTGTACCGGCACTTCGACTCGAAAACCGACCTGTACCGGGCTGCGCTCGACCGGGCGTGCGCCCGGCTGGAAGCGACGGTCGGCTCCAGTGACTACGACGAGGGCAGCATCTCCGCCTTGCTGCGCGCTGCCGCCGAAGATCCGGACGGGTTCCGGTTGCTGTTCCGCCACGCCGTGCGTGAACCGAACTTCCGTGACGTGGTGAACGGAATGCAGGCGATGTCGGCGGAGGTCACCCGTCGCGAGCTCGCCGCGGTGATTCCGGAAGGTCCGTGGCTGGACTGGGCTGTGCAGATCGTGCCGACGGTCACCCTGGAGTCCGTGATCGCCTGGCTCGACGCCGGCCAACCCGATCCGGAACGGGCCGCTGACTGCATCGCCCTGGTGGTGCACAGCGCAATTCAGGCGGCTCGCGGTCTTGACTGACCCGGTCGGTCATTTATTGTGGGAGGGTGCCACGCACCCGTTCCGCCGACATGTTCCCCAGGCTCGTCTCGGCCGCCGCCGAGACGTTCATCGCGCAGGGCTTTCAACGCACCCAGATGCAGGACGTCGCCGACGCGCTCGGGGTGGCGAAGGGCACCGTCTACGGCTACGTCGAGAACAAGGACGCGCTGCTCGGGGCCGCACTGCGGTTCGCCGACGGTGTGGAGCCGCTGCCCGAGGTGGCCGACCTGCCGGTCCGCCCGCCCGCGGAAGGCGAGCTGGCCGCGATGGTGGCAGAGCGGTTGCGGGGCGAGGTCGAGCAGTTGCGACTGGTCGAGGCGTTGTCGAAGCGACGACGTGGCCCGCTCGCCGTGGAGCTGAGCGAGATCATCACGAACCTGTACGAGACGCTGTCCCGGCACCGGGTCAGCATCAAGCTGGTCGACCGCTGCGCCCCCGAGTTGCCGGAGCTGGCCGATGTCTGGTTCGGCCAGGGCCGCTCGGGTCTCGTTGTGGTACTGACCGAGTATCTCCAGCGGCGCAAGGCGTTGCGGCTGCCCGGACCGGCGCCGCTGGTCGCCCGCACGATCCTGGAGACCTGTGTGTTGTGGGCGGTGCACCTGCACTGGGATCCCGCCCAGCAAGAGCCTCAGGACACCGCTGCCGTTCCATCCACGCTGGCAGGCCTGCTCACGCGTGGACTGCTGCCGGAAGGGACATCGACATGAGCAAGCAGCTCGACACCGAAGGCCTCCGTGACGTGTGGGATCGCTACGCGCCGCGCTACGACCGCGACATCGGCTTCTTCGAACGCATCCAGTTCAGCGGCGGCCGCGATTGGGTGTGCCCGCAGGCCACCGGGGACGTGCTCGAGGTCGCCATCGGAACCGGCCTCAACCTTCTGCATTACCCGGCGGACGTCACGCTGACGGGGCTGGATCTCAGCCCGGCGATGCTCGACATCGCCCGTACCCGCGCCGCCGAGCTCGGCCGCGAGGTCGAGTTGTGTGAGGGAGACGCGCAGGCGTTGCCGTTCCCGGACGAGTCGTTCGACACCGTGGTCTGCACGCTCGGCTTGTGCGGTGTTCCGGACGAGCGCGGGGCGATCGTCGAGATGCACCGCGTGCTGCGGCCTGGTGGGAAGCTGCTGTTGCTCGACCACGTGGGCAGCCAGCACCGTGTCATCCATTTCGTACAGTCGTTGCTGGAAAAGTTGAGCGTGCGGATGTGCGGCGACTACCAGACCCGGCGTCCGCTGCCGTTGGTGGAGCAGGCCGGGTTCGTAGTGCAGCGGCAGGAACGGCTCAAGCTCGGCATGGTCGAGCGGGTGGCGGCCGTCAAGGCCTGAGCCGCTGTTCCAGCAGTGCCTGCTCGGCAGGGTTGGCGGTCAGCTCCAACGCGCGCTGATCTGCCTCGCCTGCCTCGTCGTCACGACCGATGTCGCGGAGTAGCTCAGCGCGCGTGGCGTGGTAGAGGTGGTAGCGGTCCAGGCCGAGAAAATCCAGCTCGGCCAACGCTTTCTCCGCCCCGGCGACGTACCGGAGCGCGATCGCGCAGTGCAGCCGGGTCACCGGGGACGGCGCGAGGCACAGCAGCATGTCGTAGAGGATCACGATCTGCTGCCAGTCGGTGTCCTCCCAGGACTTCGCCTCCGCGTGGCACGCGACGATCGCCGCCTGGAGCTGATACGGGCCAGGGCGGCGATCGCGGGCAGCACGGGTCAGCACCTCCACGGCCTAACCGATCATCTGCTGGTCCCACCGCGACCGGTCCTGATCCTGCAGCTGCACCAGGTTGCCATCGGGGGAGAACCTGCCGTTCACGCGGGCGCGGTGCAGACGGATCAGGGCGAGCAGGCCGCGCGTCGCCGCGGGAGTCGCGGCTGGCCACGGGGACCGCGGGCAGGGACCGGGCCGTGAGAAGCGGATCGGGTCGAAGCAGTACCCACAGCACGATGGCGGCCGCGGTGTAGGCGAAGACCGCGAGGATGAACGGTCCGTCGAGCGCCGGGACGAGGTTGGGTCCGAGCACCGCGCCGAGCGTGGTGGCGACAAGCACCGTGCTCACCGCGCGTCCTCGGCGTAGCGCGCCTGGAGGTTGGTCGCACTGCCCGCGCCGTAGACGAACAACGCGACGAACAGCAGCACTGCGTTGTCGGTGGCCGCAGCGATGACGACGCCGAGCGCACCCACTGCGCCGGTGAGGTAGCCGCCGGCGAGGCCGGCGCGTCTGCCGCGTAGGCCGGAGACGCGGGCGATCAGCAGAGCCGCGAGGGCGGAGCCGATGGTGAACAGTGCCGCGGGTAAGCCTGCCGCGCTGGTGGCACCAAGCATGTCCTGGGCGAGCAGCGCTCCGGCGGTGATGCCCGCGGCCAGGCCGGCGCCGCTGAGGATCTGGGCTGCGACGAGCACTGTCAGGATGCGTCTTTGGGCAGGGTGACGAGTGATCAGGGTGTTCACGGTGTCCGTTCCTCAGACCGCGACGGGGAGTTCGGCGAGGCGCCACTCGAGCATGCCGTCGGCAAGGCGCCGGGCCGTTCGTCCCTGCGCGGTGAGCAGGCGGACGGCGTCGTGGGAGAGCACGCAGTAGGCGCCGCGGCAGTACGCCACGACTTCTTGGTCGGCTGGGAGCTCGGCCAGCCGGTCCGCCAGTTCGTCCAGCGGAACGGACACTGCGCCGGGGATGTGCCCGGCGGCGTACTCCTCGGCGGGCCGCACGTCGATCACCGTCGCGCGTCCCGATCGGACGCGTTCGAGGAGCTCCTCGCGGCTGACTGCTTCGGTGTCGTCGCCGAGGTAGGCCTCACGCGCTGTGCGGACGTCGGGCAGCCGGTCGTCCGCGACGGTGCGCAGTAGTGCGAACAGCGCGGCGACGTCGTCTCCGGCCAGCCGGTAGAAGATCTTCGTGCCTTCGCGGCGGGTGACCACGAGGTTGGCCTGCTTGAGGGTCTGCAGATGCGCCGACGCGGTCGTCAGCCCCAGCTCCGCCGACTTCGCGAGCGCGTCGACCGTGCGCTCGCCCTGAGCGAGCAGGTCGAGCAGTTCCAGTCGCTTGCCGCTCGCGAGGGCCTTGCCGACCCGAGCGAACTGGTCGAACAACGCGTTCTTGGCATCCCGATCACCCATGGTTCTCCAATCATCCTTGGAATAGTGTAGAACACTGGATGTGGGAAGGAGACGATGGCCATGCCTGAGGTGCTAGCGCTTGTCGACGAGGGTCTGGGGAACTCCGCGTATCTGGTCAATCTGGGCGACGGCCGGGCGCTGGTGGTCGATGTCAGCCTCGATCTGAGGGAAGTCGGCCGCGCCGCCCAGCGACGCGGGCTGAGCGTGGCGTTCGCCGCGGACACACACCTGCACGCCGACTTCCTGTCCGGAGCCCGTCAGCTGTCCGCGACCCAGGACACCCGCGTGCTCGCCTCCGCGGCCGGACACCGCGAGTTCGCGCACAACGGGCTGCGCGACGCCGCCGAGGTCGACCTCGGCGGCTTACGTCTACGGGCGTTGGGGACCCCCGGCCACACCGACGAGCACCTGTCGTTCCTGCTGCTCGACGGCGACCGTCCGCTCGGGGTGTTCACCGGCGGCTCGCTGATCGTCGGTGCGGCCGCGCGGACCGACCTCGTCGCTCCCGACCGGACCGAGGACCTCGCCCGCGCCCAGTACGCGTCGCTGCGCAGGCTCGCCGAGCTGCCCGACGACGTGACCGTCTGGCCCACGCACGGCGCCGGATCCTTCTGCTCCGCCCCGCCTGGCGCGGACCGCACCAGCACGATCGGCAGGGAGAAGGCGACGAACCCGTTGCTGCGTGCGGCCGACGAGGACGCCTTCGTCAAGGAGCTGCTCGGCTCGCTGGGCAGCTATCCGCCGTACTTCCGCCGCCTCGGCGAGATCAACCGCCAGGGCGTTCTGGTCGGAACGCCTGAGCTGCCGCCGCTGGAGGTTGGTGCGGTACGGCGGCTTCTGGCCAACGGCGCGCGATTGATCGACGTCCGGCCGGTCGACGAGTTCGCCGCCGCGCACGTGCCCGGCGCGCTGTCGATTCCGCTGCGGCCGGTGTTCGCACGGTGTTCGCATCGTGGCTCGGCTGGCTGGCACCGCACGACCAGCCGCTGGTCGTGGTGCGCGGCGCCGACCAGGACCCCGCGGAGATCGCCTGGCAGGCAGCCAAGATCGGCTACCTCGACCTCGCTGGTGAGCTCGACGGCGGGATGGACGCGTGGACGGCCGCGGAACTTCCCACGGCTACAACCAGGTTGGTGCGCCCGGACGAGGTGAGCGGACCAGTGCTGGACATTCGGCAGGAACCCGAGTTCGCCTCCGGGCACCTGCCGGGCGCGCAGCACGTCGAACTCGGCGACCTGCCCAGCCGCGTTGACGAGGTGCCGCATGAGCCGCTGATCGTGATGTGCGGACACGGGGAGCGCGCCATGGGCGCCGCCAGCCTCCTCGAACAGGCGGGGCATCGCGACGTCGCCGTGCTCACCGGCGGACCTCAGGACTGGACCGACGCGACCGGCGGACGCCTGGAGAGCGGCAGATGAGCCTCCACCTCGGCCTGCGCGCCAACCTCGCCCAGTTCAGCCTGCTCGTCGCGGTCAACGCACTGGTCGGCGGTGTGCTCGGGCAGGAGCGCGCGGTGCTGCCGCTGCTCGCCAAGGACGAGTTCGGCCTCACCGGCTACACCTTTGTACTCACCTACGTCGTCGCCTTCGGCCTGACCAAGGCCGCCACCAACTACTTCGCGGGCACCTGGTCCGACCGCTTCGGGCGCCGCCCGGTGCTGCTGGCCGGCTGGCTGGCCGCGATCCCCGTACCGCTGATGCTGATCTGGGCGCCGTCGTGGGGTTGGGTGGTCGCGGCGAACGTGCTGCTCGGCGTCAATCAGGGCCTCACCTGGTCCACCACCGTCATCATGAAGATCGACCTGGCCGGGCCGTCCCGCCGCGGCCTCGCGATGGGCCTCAACGAAGCCGCCGGCTACATCGCCGTCGCGGTCACCGCGCTCGCCACCGGATACCTCGCCGCCCGCTACGGGCTGCGCCCGGCACCGTTCCTGCTCGGACTGTCCTATGTGGTCCTCGGGATCGGACTGACCGTCTTCGCCGTGCGGGAGACCCGAGAACACGCCCGGCATGAAGCGACACAGCACCCCGTTGCCTCTGAGGGCATGCCGAGTGACCGGGAGATCTTCACCCGCACGAGCCTGCGGGAGCCCGCGCTGTCCGCTGCGAGCCAGGCCGGGATGGTGAACAACCTCAACGACGGTCTGGCGTGGGGCCTGTTCCCGATCCTGTTCGCCACCACCGGCCTTTCGGTCGCCAAGATCGGTGTCCTGGCCGCCGTCTACCCGGCCGTGTGGGGTCTGGGGCAGCTGGTCACCGGTCCACTGTCGGATCTCTGGGGCCGCAAACATCTGATCACCGCGGGCATGCTCCTTCAGGCCGCCGCGCTCGCACTCGTCGCGCTCGCCGACACCTTCACGGTGTGGCTGGTCGCGGCCGTGCTGCTGGGCGCGGGCACCGCGATGGTCTATCCGACCTTGCTGGCGACGATCGGCGACGTCGCGCACCCGGCATGGCGCGCGCGAGCTGTCGGTGTCTACCGGCTCTGGCGCGACGGCGGTTTCGCGGTGGGCGCCCTGCTAGGCGGCATCGTCGCCGACCTCTGGGGCCTGCGCGCCGCGGTGTGGGTGGTCGCCGCGCTCACCGCGTTGTCCGGAATCGTGGTCGCCGTGCGCATGTACGAAACCCACTCCAACAGGAAGGTCAGCGCGTGACCGTCCCACATGGACTTCTCGACGGACCGATCTACCTCGACTACAACGCCACCACACCGATCGACCCCGTGGTGACCGAGTCGATGCTGCCGTACCTGACCGCGGAGTTCGGCAACCCGTCCAGCACCCACCACTACGGCCGGGAGTCCCGCATCGCACTCGATCACGCCCGTGATCAGGTCGCTGCGCTCCTCGGCACGTCAGCTGAGCGGATCGTGTTCACCGGGTCCGGCTCCGAGGCTGACAACCTCGCCATCTGCGGCACCGCGCTGGCCTCCGGCGTGGACCGGCCGCACGTGATCACCCAGCCCACCGAGCATCCCGCCGTGTTGCGGGCGTGCGAGGCGTTGCGCCGCTGGCACAACGCGGAGGTGACGTTCCTGCCCGTCGACAGCCACGGCCTGGTCGACCCGGCTGATCTCACGGCGGCGATCAGCCCACGCACCGTCCTCATGTCCGTTATGGCGGCGAACAACGAAACCGGTGCACTTGTATCTGCCCAGTGAGCGAGTTCTGGCCCCACGCTGCGCCAAGCCGCCGCACGTCGGCTCTTAGCCGATGTGCGTAGTTGTCGTGAGAGCCAGTTTCAGGCGCCGTTGACAGGTTCGGGGATCGCGACGTCTGTGGGGCGTACGAAGAGGGATTCCTGGCCGGCTGGCAAGCAGCTCACGGCTTCATCGGTCGCGACCCCGTCGCAGTGCTGGGCGCTGAGAATCCAGATCATTTCGTGGGTGTGGTGGCCGGGGCTGAGCGGGGCCATCCGCGGGATGATGAAGAAGCCCGGTAGGTCGGGAAATGCAGGGTTGATGTCGTGGATGCGCACGTCGGTGCGAAACGCCTCATCGGACGGGACAAAGGTGTATGCCTTCTCCTGGGCGGTGCCACCGTCGACCACCACCTTGATCGTGGTCTTGGCGAGGACATCGTCAACCGGGTTCGCGTGCAGCGGCACGTACCCAGGCGGGTAGACGGCGTCGGCGGTCTCAGCGCCGAAGTAGCTAATAGTCGGCCGCCAGTGTTCGCCCGCGGTGAGACCTGTGCAGATCGGGTTGACGAACTGTTCGGGGACATCGAAGAGCTCGTTGAAACTGATCCCGGAGGGATGCACGCAGTTGTTGTCCCGGGTCGGCTGCCCGCCGCTCGCCGGAGGACCGACCAGTACGAGTGACGCCGTGACCGCGGCCGCGATGGCGATACCGCGAGACAGGGCTTTGGATCTGCTCATGACGCCTCCCAGCGGGCCGCGGCCGGATGCCCGTGCTGCGACGTTGGGGTTCTCTCACTTCGTGTCAGGTGGCAACACGACGGGCCGTCGGGTTTCACCGCGTTTGCGCCAGCCGACGCTTCTGAATCGCACAAGCACCGGACACGTCAGTTGACATCTGACTTTAATGTCGTCCCGGTCATGAGCCGCGTTACGAAACTGGTGGCCATGGGATGGAGGTGCCCGGACCGATCGCCGTTCGTGTGCGCGCCTGCCGATGCGACCGACGCGCATCGCGGCCTCGAGCTGGCGGCACAACTGGTGGTTCCCAGGGCGAGACGCTGGATGCCGGCTGCGGCCAGGTCGAGGTGGCTGGTGAGGTCGGTTTCGCGCCGAAGCCGGTGATTGTCACGTTTGAGCTGGCCAGCCGAGACGCGACCGTGCCGCGAACGCTCCGAAGTGGACGATCCACCACCGAAGTCCACGGTGGCCGTCAGAGCAGACGCCAACGAACCGCGTGGCGCTATGCCTGCATCGACGCGACGGCCAAGATGATTACGGTGACCACAAGCCGGCACAGTCCTTCCCTTGAGACGTTTCAGGGTCTGACACAGCTCGGCAACCGATCCGTCAAAGCGGAACGGTCGAGCCGATTCAGGTACGACGCCAGGACTCGTCCGCCGTGTTCGCCGAGACCTTCCGTGTCCTGCGGCCCGGCGGCCGCATCGGCATCTCCGATGTCGTCGCCGACGACCACCTCACGCCCGCCGAGCGAGCCGAGCACGGCTCCTACGTCAGCTGCATCGCGGGATCCCTGACCTCGGCGAGTACCGCGAGGGTCTGGAGTCCGCCGGCTTTGCCAATGTCGAGATCACGCCGACATTCGAGGCGGCGGACGGCATGCATTCCGCGATCGTCCGCGCGGTGAAGCCCCTCGACGTGAAGCCCGTCATCGCAGGCGTCCCGGTGCGGGATGCAGGCTCGTGCTGCGGTGTGAGCGCCTGCTGCACGTCCAGCGAGCAGCCAGTCGACTCGAATCTCACCGTGGCGGAAGCGAAGTCAGAAGCCGGCTGCGGTTGCCAGTGAGTACATCCAGCGCCGTGCTCGGTTGGCCTCACACGATTGAGTGCACCTTCGAGCGACATGCAGAGGATGTCCAGGCAGGCGACCGACACCTCACTGCGAGATGGCTGCCTGGCGGGGTGAGCACTTGGCTCGTTCGGAGTTGGTGAGTCCTGCCCGTGGTTCGTGCGCCTGCTGGGTGGCTGGGGGAGTGACCGCTTAAGGGATGTCGTGCCGCACCGTGGCGCTGGTGTGAGCACTTGACCACTGACTGCTGGCGTTCTCCCGATGTCGTTCTGGCCGACTGGAGGTAGGTATTGGTGTTGTTCGTTGGTGATGACTGGGCTGAAGGTCATCACGACATCGAGATCATGGACGCGAGCGGACGGGCGTTGGTGAAGGCCCGGCTGCCCGAAGGAGTGGAGGGTATTGGCCTGCTGCACAGTCTGATTGCTGAGCAGGTCGTGCCGGACGCCGATCCGGAGCAGGTGCTGATCGGGATCGAGACCGATCGTGGTCCGTGGGTGGCGGCGCTGGTGGCGGCTGGCTACCGGGTATTCGTGGTCAACCCGCGGCAGACGTTCCGGTTCCGTGAACGGTTCTCGCCGTCGGGTGCGAAGAGCGATGCCGCGGATGCACACGTGCTGGCGGACATGGTGCGCACTGATTCGCACCAGCTGCGTCCGGTCGCGGATGACAGCGACCTGGCCGAGGCGATCAAGTTGTTGGCTCGTGCGCATCAGAGCATGATCTGGGACCGGCAGCGGCTGGTCGCCCGGCTGCGCGCACAACTGCGTGACTTCTATCCGGCGGCATTGGCCGCGTTCGGCGAAGAGCTCGCGGCAGGAGAGGCGCTGGACCTGCTGCAGCATGCACCAGATCCAGACACCGCGGCGAAGCTGTCACTCGCGAAGATCACCGCTGTCCTGCGCCGCGCGGGCAGGTGCAAGATCGACGAGCGAGCACGGAAGATCCGGGACGAACTGCGTTCAGAGCAGCTGCGCCTACCGGTCGCCGTGCAGCAGGCATACGCCACGACCGTCCGATCGCTCGTCGCGATGATCGCCACGACCGTCGAGCAGATCGACTACCTCGAGCGGGAGTTGGCTGAGCGCTTCCACGAACACCCGGATTCGGCGATCTACCTCTCCCAGCCCGGCATCGGTGTGGTCCTGGGCAGCCGTGTGCTGGGCGAGTTCGGCGACGACCCGGACCGCTATGCCGGGCCGAAGGCACGCAAGAACTACGCCGGCACCAGCCCGGTCACCATCGCCTCCGGCTGCAGAAGCACCGTCAACGCCCGCTACGTGCGCAACACCAGACTCATCGACGCACTGATGCGCCAGGCGATGGCCGCACTGGCGGGTTCACCTGGAGCGCGCGTCTATTACGACCGCCAACGCGCACGAGGGCTCCCACACAACGCCGCTCTGCGGCACGTCAGCAACCGCCTCGTCGGGATCCTTCACGGCTGCCTCGCTACCCACACGATCTACGACGAGGCCACAGCCTGGGGCCACCACACCGCTGCAGTCGCAGCCTGATCCTTAATCCCAGGGATGTCCTCGGGCGGTGGCACTTGCCCGAATAGCCCGTCGACCGGCACCAGTCCCCGGGCTCGCAGTCGGGGATGTTGCCGGACGTTCGAGCAGCTGGCACCCGGCCGGCGACAGCGGAAGGGACAAGCCCGGCCCACGCGGGGTCGGGCGAGTCGTGCGGTCAGGATGGCAGTGAGATGGCTGCGCGCTTGTGCTGTCGGAGCAGGTGCGTAGCGAGGATGGCGAAGTAGCTGAACCCGATGGTGATGCTGATCCGCTGCCACAGGCCGTGGTAGCTGCCGGTCTGGGTGTCGGCGTCGTACTGGGCGACAGCGACCATCAGGGTGGTCATGGCCAGGACGGCGTTGGCGATCGAGTACCACATCCAGGCCCGTTGGCGGTCGGCGGCGAAGCGGGCGGCGAGCACGAGCATGGCGGCGGTCATGACGGTCCAGGTGGGGAACAGGTTCGCGTCGTGGATCAGGCTGTGCAGAGTGGGGGTCGCGGTCCCTGTGCTGCCGGGTGGGTAGCCCGGTTTCGGGTCGGCGGTGAACACTCCGGCTACCACCAGCCCCAGGCCGAACAGCCCGACCAGTACCGGTGCGGCGATTGCACCGCGGCCAGGGCGCAGCAGGCTGCGCAGTCCGAAGGCGAAACAGATCGTGAGTGTGCCGGCGGTGACGAAGTTGGCGATCATGAGCCAGCCGCGGTCGCCGTTGGCGAGTTCGCTGCCGAAATGGTGCAGCGGGTTGTAGCCGGGTCGGGTCAGGCTGTCGAGCAGCAGCACGATGACGTACAGCGCCGGGCCGAGGCCGGCGGTGAGCAGAAGTCTGGTGCGGATCATGCCGGCTGCTCCTGCGTCGCGGCGCGGCGGACGCTGACGGCGACCGCGAGGAGCCAGGCGATGAACGCCGCGGCCATGAGCCGTTCACCGAGGCCGGTGGCGGAGCGGCTGCCGAGCAGGCCGCCGAGCTGGTTGTCCAGGATGCCGGTCGCCCAGAAGAGCACATAGCCGATCGGCGGTAAGGCTGCGACCCGACGCAGCCCCGAGTTGTTCGTCGCCGTGACGATTGGCTTGGCGAGCAGCGGACCTGCGAGGGCGAAGCAGGTGAACGACAGGATGCCCGCAGCGGCGTGGATCGCGCCGGCGGTGGTGAGGAACCGCGGGTCGGTGGGGTCGATGGGATCGGTCGGGAACGCGCCGACCATCACCATGGCGAGCCCCGCGATGGTGAGCGACGTGAGGCCCGCGCGCGGTCGCGGCGACGGCAGGGCCGCGGCGACCGCCACAGTGATGGCCAGGGTGCCCAGACCGAACGCCAGGGCGGCGACGCTGAGCAGCCACCCGTGCGGCCCCAGGACGTACTCGCTGACGGTGATGCTGACCGGATCGCGGGCGGGGTCGACGACGTGCAGGACCGCGACCAGCGTCACGAACACGAGAACCCCCATGCCTCCGATGGCTGCCAGCTTTCCGACGTCCCGCTGTTCGTCAATATCAAACTTCATCATGCCTACACTGTAGACACAGGCTACACTGTAGACGCAAATCGGACCGCCGGTGCTCGGTTGCACACGGAGAGAACCGGCATCGGCCCGGCGCTGGTGCTGATTCCCGGTGGTGGCGGTGACGCCGAGATGTACGCCGAGGTCGTCCCACCGCTGGCGACGCGGTTCACCGTGATCACCTACGACCGGCGCGGCAACTCGCAGCCTGGTCGACGACGAGTCCGTCTCGATCGCCGTCGCCGATCAGGCGGCCGATGTGGTGGCCGATGTGGTGGCCGATGTGGTGGCCGTGCTGGATCATCATGGGATCGAGCGGGCGCACATCTTCGCAGCGGTAACGGCGTGATCATTGCGGTGGAGGTCCTGGCCGGGTACGGCGACCGGCTGCTGGGCGACATGGTGCACGAGCCGCCGCTGGTCCAGCTCCTGCCCGGCAGTCCAGAACAGCTGGAACTGGACGAACTGCGCCGGATCGCGGACACCGAAGGACCGATGCGCGGGTTCGTCGCCTTCGTGGCGATGACCATGCCCCGCCCGCCCGGTCGTTCCAGACCCCGCCGGCCGAACGACACTGGCCGGGATGCTGCGGGTCATGCTGGCCTGCGGCGCGGTGTCGCGACGGCTGGCCGGACGTGCGCCGGGGCGGGATGCACCGCTTTCTGGGCAACGCCGACATCTCCTTCCGCCGTGAGCTACCCGCGTTCTGCTACGACTACGAACCCGACCTCGCGGCGCTGGGATCGGCCGGGGTGCGGTGGTGGCTGGCCACTGGTCGGGTCAGTGTGGGCCGCCCCTACCACAGGCCCGCCCACGTCCTGGGTGAGAGACTTGGCGTGCACTGCGTGGAGTTTCCTCGCGGGCACACCGCATACCCGCAACAATCCGAGGAATTCGCCCGCCGCTTGACCGAGCTCCTGGAAACATGACCAACGACGAACAAACCCGCCGGCCTCGGCCGGTCGCGCCGACGAGACCGACGCTGAGCCGCGAGTACATCGCAGCCATGGCCCTTGCGCTCGTCGACGACATCGGGCGGGACAAGTTCTCCATGCGCAAGCTCGGTGCCGAACTCGGTGTCGACCCGATGGCCGTCTACCGGTACTTCACCGGCCAGGAAGCACTGTTCGACGGCATCGCCGAGACCCTCTTCGTCGAACTCGACATCGAGTCGCTGCCCTGGGACGGGCCTTGGCGCGATCTGGCTGAGCAGTACATCCGTCGCCTGCGGGACACGCTGCTCGCCCACCCACAAGCGGTCACCATCTTCGCCACCCGTCCGGTCCGCTCACCGGCGGCCATCGAGACCGGCAACCGCATGATCGGACTCATGGTCGAGGCGGGCTTCACTCCGGGCGACGCCCTGCGCGTCCTGCGTTGCCTGCGGGAGTTCACCATCGGTCACGCACTCACCCTGGCCGTGCTCCAATTCGGCGGCGAGCGGCGTAGCCGGAAGCCGCCGCCGGAATCACCGGAGTACAACCTGCTTGCACGCAGCGCCGACGACGCGGGCGCCGACGGGCACTTCGACCTCGGCCTCACCGCTATGCTCGACAGCTTTGTCCGCCTTGCCAGGTAAGGACACAAACGCGTTCGTTGCGGCGGCATCCGCGATGTCGTAGGGCTTTAGGATCTCGCGACCAGCGCTGTCACTGGTGCTGCAGCTGGTGCTGCAGCTGGTGCCCAGGATTGGGCACAGGCGGCTATCGGTGGTCTAACCGGTATCGCTTGAGTGTTCATGTGGCCAATGGAGTCGCCACGGTGCAGGTCGGCGTTCGAACGGAAACCTTGGCGGGTCTCGAGCGTTGGCCTTGGTGAAGTCCTGAGCAGCCCGGCGAGAAGACCGGACATGAGACTGCCGGACCGCGAGCAGCAGGAACTGGACGAAATCGAGCGCCACCTCGCCGAGGACGACCCGAAACTGGCCGCCAGCTCAACCGCCCCGCACCCAGGGTGCCGCGCTGGACCCTCGAGGTTCGCCGTACAACGCCGCCCTGCGGCACGTCGCCAACCGGCTCGTCGGCATCGTCCACGGCTACCTCGCCACCCGCACCACCTACGACGAAGCCACCGCCTGGGCTCACCACACCGAGCGGGCCGCTTAACTTCCAGGGATGTCTCGGGGGCGGAGGCGAGTCAAGGCACGAAGGGATTGGAGCTGAGCTGCTCAGCGCCAGCACCGGCCTGGTGATCTGAGGCCGGTGCTGGCGAGTGCGACTTAGTTGAAGCGTAGTTCAGGCGGGCGGGTTCGCTGGCAGTGGTTCCTGCACCCGGTCCTGGTTCACCTGGGGCGACGGCTGCGGCACCGGGGTGTGGGGTGCCGGGTACGGTGCCGGCGGCTCTACGACCTCGGCCTGGCACGTCTTGGCGGCGGAGAACGTCACCCCGAACACGTCGACCTCAAGGTCGAAGTAGTGAATGGCAGCGCCGAGCGCCAAGACGACCGCGGTCGTGCGGGCGACGGCGACCCAGCTGCCGGCCACGAACTTCCCCGTGCGTCGGGCCCAGGACAACCAGCCGCTGTCCGCGCTGCTTGCCGCACGGTCGACTTGGCCTGTGGGGTCGGTGGTGCGTCCGTCCTTACGCCGCGTGGTCCTGCGCGGCTGTGCGCGCGTTCGGGCAGAAATCGCGCTTCGTTCGGTGGAACTGGGCTTGTTCTGTGAACTGCCCTTTCGCGAGCCACGTAGGCTCATGTGTGCTCCCTCTTGAGATGCATCCACGGCGGATAATTCGACGGGAGCGCCGACGCTCACCTGCCTAGGAACAGGTGGTCGTCTCCC
Organism: Lentzea sp. NPDC054927; assembly: GCF_053610285.1. Taxonomy (NCBI): domain Bacteria; kingdom Bacillati; phylum Actinomycetota; class Actinomycetes; order Pseudonocardiales; family Pseudonocardiaceae; genus Lentzea; species Lentzea sp. NPDC054927. The sequence continues at coordinate 1,224 of NZ_JBSGXZ010000017.1, read as the reverse complement.
GCTCAGGGGTCGCCAAAGCGGCCCCTGAGCCATGTGCGGGGACAGGTGTCACCACGACCGCGATCGACCCGGCGGCCGCGTGCGCAACGTCGTGCCCAGGGTCAGTGGGTGAGTGTCACCCCAGTGAGCAGGCCGGAGAGCAGGCCTAAGAAGAACAGCAGCGCGGCGATCGGCACTGCGGCGCGCAGCGTCACGGTGCGCGCCGACCACACGACAGCTGTGCAGGTAGCGGGCGCCATGTAGCTCCGCGATGACGGCGCCAGCCTGGTGCTCATGGTCGGCGCCGCCATTGCGGCACGCGAGAACAGGTCGGGCGCGAACCACTCCCGGTTGTCGGTGACGCCGGAACGCTGGTGGTCAGCAGTCTCGTCGTCAGCCGCACCGTGACCTTCGCCGGCCTCCGAGTCGTGCGCGTGCTCCCCGGCGCTCACGACCTGCGTCGACGGCGCCATACCAGGTTCGCCGGTCGTGGTTCTGAGCCGCCGCCACGCTGCCACCCACGCCCGCACGGTCTGTTCGTCGCCACCGCAGGCGGCGACGAACGTACTGACCATCTCGGGGCTCATGGGCAGCCTCGGCCGGGTGCACAGGTTGTGCAAGGTGGTGCGGGGCAACGGATAGCCGAGCCCTTCGGCCACCTTGGCCAGCCTGGCGTACGAGGCTCCGGTGCTGTTTTTGAGCTTCTCGAAGCCCAGCTGGAACTCGGGTGCGGTCTGGATCGTCGCCGGGTCGGGCCACTCGGTGGTATCCGGGCACGATGGCGTGACCTGCCGGCGCGTCGGCGCACCGGTAGGAGACGCGCTGGCCGGCCTGGCCGCGACGAGGATCGGCACCGTGCGGGCCGCGCTGATGTCCTCGGCACGGTCGACCTGTGCACCCGCCTGCGGCGCGGTGTGCCGCCGCTGCGACTGTTCCCACAGTTCATGTATGAAGCGCCGGTCGGCCTCGGTGGCGTCGGCCGCAGCCAGATACTGGTTGAGCACGTTCCACGGCACGGTGCCACGTTCGGCGAGCCCGACATCGGCCAACGACAGGTCGGCGCGTTCGGCGAACTCGGTCGGCGTCAGCATGGAGGCTCGCCGCAGAGCTTGCAGCGCCACGGCGACGAACTCCTTGCCGCTTGCCTCCGGCCCGCTCTCGGCCACGACATCGCGTAAGGGAGTGAGGTCGCGAAGCGAGGTCACGACTCAGCCTGCCAACGGCGAGGTCGGCACGGGCGTGGCT